>JAFTPY010000088.1 GCA_017463035.1 Lachnospiraceae bacterium | reverse complement strand
TCTGCCGGAAAGGATTGTGAAAAACCATTATTTCTGCCGTAGCCGAAGCTGTGTTGATTGTTATTCTGCATCTGATCAAAAGACCAATTCCGTGGATTAAAAAAGATATAATTCATTTGATTTACCTCCGATGTGTTGTATGTATCGGACGGCTCCGGTTTTCCGGACAAACGAATGGTACAGTCGTCCACGAAAATCGCCCGTCCATTCTTAATGAGCCCACTGGCCCGTTTGGGGTAAGTGGTGCCGATAATGTTTCCTTGTGCATCTGTTACCGTTACGTTTTTTGTCATGGGTGTCTTCCCCTCTCACAGAAGATTTGTTATAAGTCCCGGAACATCCGGGCAATGTGCGGTGCTGTTTTTTGTTATGGGTGCCGTCCCCGAGCCGCGGGATGTAAGGCTTTTGTTTGCCTACAAGAAGAGTATAGCATAGGAAGGGGAGGAATACAATAAAAAGATGCGAATGGTAGGGAAAATGTGGTGAAACGGAAAAATTTTTGAACTGAGTGAATCAAGATTTACTATAAGAGAGTAGAAAGAAGGGAAACAGAGAAGATGGTTCGTTGTAAAAAATGTTACTCTCAACAATTTTTCAATGTAAAAAGTGTAATAAACTACACTTTTTCGTTGTAATTTTTGTTAAAGTAAGGTATACTAAAGAAAAGGAGAGGAGGCGGTTTCATGTATCGTTTCGCATTGGAGGAATTACATCGTTGGAAGGAAAGCAAGTTTCGTAAGCCGTTAATTATTGAGGGTGCCAGACAGGTAGGGAAAACATGGCTGATGAAGGAGTTCGGTAAGACGGAATATGAAGAGATTGTATATATCAATTTTGATTCGAATCGTATTATGACGGAGCTGTTTGAGCAGGATTTGGATTGCAATCGTATTATAGAGGGACTGGAACTGTATTCGGGAAAGAAAATCGTACCGGAGAAGGTATTGTTGATTTTTGATGAGATTCAAGAGGTTCCGAAGGCACTTTCTTCCTTAAAATATTTTTATGAGAATGCTCCGCAGTATCATATTGTATGCGCCGGATCCTTGCTTGGAATTGCATTGCATGGCGGCACTTCGTTTCCGGTAGGTAAGGTGGATTTTTTGAAGTTGTATCCCCTCTCGTTTCGGGAGTTCCTTATGGCTACGGGGAAGGAGCAGTATGCGGAACTTCTTTCAAAGGGCGATTACGCAATGATTACCGGTTTCAGGCAGACCTATATAGATGCACTGAAACAGTACTATTTTGTGGGAGGTATGCCGGAGGTGGTACTGCATTTTGCGGAAGAAAAAGACTATTCCGTGGTAAGGGAGATTCAGAAGAGAATTCTTTCCGCTTACGAACAGGATTTTTCAAAGCATGCGCCGAATGAAATTGTTCCGAAGCTTCGTATGCTTTGGAACAGCATTCCGTCCCAATTGGCAAAGGAAAATCGGAAGTTTATTTACGGCTTGGTGCGGGAAGGTGCCAGGGCGAAGGATTACGAAGCTGCGATTATGTGGTTGTCCGATTGCGGTTTGGTGCATAAAGTAAGCCGGATAACTGCTCCGAAGCTGCC
This sequence comes from Lachnospiraceae bacterium, assembly GCA_017463035.1. Lineage (GTDB taxonomy): Bacteria > Bacillota > Clostridia > Lachnospirales > Lachnospiraceae > SIG307. The sequence goes on along the minus strand of JAFTPY010000088.1, from coordinate 17,708 downwards.
GTTAAAAGCCTATGAGGATTTAAAGGCATTTAAACTGTTCTTGGTAGATGTAGGACTGTTAGGGTGTATGGTGGGAATCGGTCATCGCGCCTTGTTGGAAGGGAATGCGTTGTTTGTGGAGTTTAAAGGAGCATTGACCGAACAGTATGTATTGCAACAGTTGGTTACAAAGAAGAATCTCGGGATCTATTATTATACCAACGACAGAGGAAGCTGTGAAATTGATTTTGTTGCGGATAACGGTGAAAAGGTTGTACCGATTGAGGTAAAAGCTGAGGAAAACTTAAAAGCAAAGAGCATGAAGACTTATTGTGAGAAATATGCGCCGGAGAAGGCGATACGAATGTCCATGTCGGATTACAAGGAACAGGACTGGTTGGTGAATCTTCCGTTGTATGCGGCAGAAGAGGTAGAGGCTGTGTTATTACGATAGTAAAGAGGAGCAGGGAAAAAACGGGAAGCACTGATTTTCGCAGTGCCTCCCCGAAAAATGCAAGGTTCTCTTTTGCTCTTAGTAGCAGTCGGTATAAGAAAAAGTGTCCGAAACAGAAATTTTGAAAAAAATAAAAAAAGTACTTGCATTTTTTAAAAAGATTGGTTATAATATCATTCGTGGCTGTGACATACAGCGGAATATTTTTGGGGTATCGCCAAACGGTAAGGCAACGGACTCTGACTCCGTCATCTCAAGGTTCGAATCCTTGTACCCCAGCTCAAGGGCATCACATCTGATATGTGGTGCCTTTTTTCGTGCAGGCAAAGTGAGCATGCGAGCAAACTGCGTGAGCTTGCTCACATGCAGTTGCACAGTCATGCGAACGTGCCCACGACCGAGCGGCGATGCCGCGAGGGTCCACAACGTCTGGTGGACGTTGGTTCTGGACGGACCGAAACGAAGTGTAGACGTGGGTGAGCACGAAGTGCGCCCTGTACGGAAACCTACTTGACTTTTCCCTCTCCTTATATCATACTTAATATAGTATTGATTCGGTTTTTTCATGCTATACAACAACGGAGGAGGTTACAATTATGCAGGAAGTTTACGAGTTTTTAAAGAAGGCAGGAACCTATTATTTGGCTACGGTGGAGGGCGACCAGCCGAGAGTAAGACCCTTTGGAACAGTACATATTTTTGAAGATAAACTTTATATCCAGACCGGTAAGGTAAAGCCGGTGTCGAAGCAGCTCATAGCGAACCCGAAAGCGGAGATTTGTGCGTTTATGGACGGAACATGGCTCCGTGTGGCAGGAGAACTGATTGAGGATGACAGAAGAGAGGCACGTCAGGCGATGTTAGATGCCTATCCGAATTTGCAGGCCATGTATTCCGCGGATGACGGAAATACCCAGGTGTTGTACTTTAAAAATGCTACGGCGAAGTTTGAAAGCTTCGGCGGTGCACCGAGAGAGGTGAAGTTCTAGGTGAGGACAAAAGCTGAAAAGTCATATTTAAAGTGAGAAAAGACATTATGAACGTTGGAATCTCACTTTACGAGAATGATTTTCGGTCTGCGGGCTGTGTTTTTTTGTGCCGATTTTGTAGAATTGGGTTGAAATTATTTCATGGGAGGTTTTTTATGACAAGAAATTCTATGGGCCAATTTATGGCGGCCTTGCGAAAGGCAATCGGTATGACACAACAGGAGGTGGCCGACCGTCTGGGCGTTTCCAATAAAGCGGTGAGTCGTTGGGAGCGTGACGAGTGTGCACCGGATATTATGTTGATACCCGCAATTGCGGAGATGTACGGAGTAACCTGTGACGAATTGCTTCGGGGAGAGCGTATGGTGCAGAGTCCTGCGGTACAGAAAGCAGGGGCAGGCACAGAAGAAAAAGGTGTCGAGGAAAAGGGAAAACCGGATAAGAGAGCGGAACGTCAGAGGAAAGCGTTAATGACCCGTGCGTTATCGAGCTTTAAAACAAAAACATTGATCTCTGTCGCGCTGTCGGTCGTGGGACTGATTTGCATGTTTGGAATTACCTACGGGTTTTATCGGTCAGTGGTGGGCTTAGCGGTGCTTCTTTTGTTTGTGGCAGCGGCAGTGGTACTTGAAATAATCGCGGTCAATAAGTTCAAGGAACTGAAGGATAACGAGTTGTTCGAGGATGCGGAGGAAAAGGATAGGAAGCGGGTAGATGATAGTCTTGGCAAGCTTTCCTTTGCGGGATTCTTTACGGCATTTTCTGTAGTGTGGGTATCGTTTCCGACGATATTTTCCCGTTCGCTTTTCTATATTGACAGCGTCTCGGAGCTGGTAAGTTATCTTGTGGGCTTTGCGGGGAATGTGCTGGGCTTGGTTTTGGTTTGGCTACTGATAAGAGAGCCTTATCTTCGGTGGATGGCCGGCAGAAAGAGGGACAAGGTAGCGGTGAATCGGAATTGCGTGATTATGAATGCGATCCAGTTGGGTGCGTTGGTGCTGGCATCGATTTTTGTGCTTGTCTTGCCGTATTTTAATGAGTTTGACCCGGAATCGGGACGGATTCAAAGCTTGTTTATACTCGGACCGATGTTTTCAGTTCTGCTTATTATGATAATACCGATGCTGTTGATTGTGTTTCTTGTGATAGAAAAGAAAGAGAAACGGAAGCTGTTGTTCCACGGTTTGCGGAATGTATTGCTGCTTCCGACCGTCTTTTGCTTTGATTCGGCACATAGTGTAGGCTTCAGCTATAATGTTATGTTAGGACAGTCTTATCGGAAATATGATGTTTGGGATAACGAGTTGATTGGGAAAGGATTGCTTTGGGCACTGTTTATTGTTGTGGTATTTTTTGTTGTACAGCGCGTAGAGCAGCGAAGACAGGAGAGATAGATAAAAAGATTGCAGTACCGGAAGGAGGTCGTCATGGAGCATTATTCAGATGAAAAAAAGAAAGACGGCGTTCTGACCGTGTTTTTATGGATTTTTCTGGTGGCAACGATGGCGGTGCTGGTGATTCTGACGGCCACATTGCTTTCCAGAAACGGGATCTTTGATGCTTGGAAGACACAGTACATCGAATGGAAAGAGGCAAAAGAAGCGGCAAAGCGTGTTGAGACCGCAGGGGAGAAAACGGTACATTATTTCGGGCCCACGGAGGCGATGGAGTATGAAAGCTGGTTTGCCTCCATGTGGAATGCCGGAGAAGAACGGGAAACGGAAACCGGGGAAGATGTGAGTGAAGACGTAAGGCCGCCGGATGCGAAAGAAACAGACCCGCTCCGGGAGGCGTTAACCGCAAGTCCGGTAAACGGTGCGGAAGGCTGGTGGAGCGAGCTTGAGAAGCTGTCGGAGCAGGTGACCTTGTATGCCCAGGCCGGAACACCGCTGTATGATACTCCGGATAAGACGGGGACGGTTGTGGGATACGGTATGGCCGGAGAAGCGTTTTCTCTGTTGGCGGCGTCGGAGGACGGTTGGTATGTGGTCTCGGACGGGCGATTTTACTATTGCAGTCAGGGAGTGCATTATACCATGGTGCAGTTACAGGCGGTGGACCCGGAGACAGTGCTTGCCGGGCTGGAGAAGGACAAGGTATTTCATGAGGTGAATACCGTGTTGCAGAATCCGGAGCTGCCTCACGGCTGTGAGGTGACGGGACTGGCAGCATTGCTTTCCTATTACGATGTTTCCGCGGATAAGTGTGAGCTGGCGGACAAATGGTTGCCGAAGGGAGCTTGGGGGCAGACGGATTTTAGAGAAGCATTTGTGGGTGACCCGAGAAAGCGGGTGGCATCCGCAGGGTGCTTTGCACCGGTCATTGCGAATACCGCAAACCGGTATTTGGCAAAACACGGAGCCGGGAAGGGACTGACGGCGGTTGCCAAGGAGGGCGTTTCTTTGGAGGAACTGCTTGCTATGGTACAGGAGGCTCCGGTACTGGCCTGGACCACCATGAATTTGCAGGCGCCGTACATTGCCCAGGTATGGGAAGTGGACGGGGAAGAATTGTACTGGCAAAATTTGGAGCATTGTGTGGTGCTTACGGGATATGATTTGGAAAAGGGTGTTTTCTACGGAACCGACCCGCTGTACGGCCCGTGTGAATATGACATGAAGCTGTTTGCAATTCGGTTCCAAACCATGTATTCCCAGGTGATACAGATGGTAGAGGGGCTTTGTACAATTTGAACATAAATTAATATGCTGCTCTGTGCAAAATAAACAAAATTTTGAAGTTTCATGAAAAGGATATTGACAAATTTGATAGAATATAGTAGACTTAATTTAAGAAAATCGAATATGATATAAGATGTAGTGGAGTGTTACCATTAGGGCATAACCAACTTTTTGCACGTTTTAGGTTCTTTTGTGGGCTTATTGTGTATAAAGGTTGGTCTTTTTTATTATTATGACAAGGAGGAAATCATGAAAGTTATTAAGGTGATTAATAATAATAATTTGTGTGTGCTGGATGATAACGGAAGAGAACAAATTGTTTCCGGTAAAGGAATCGGTTTCGGAAAGAAATACGGCGACATAGTTGATCCTTCACAGATACAGAAAACTTACCTTATTACGGATTCCGAGCTACAGAAAAAGATGATTTCCCTGCTCAAGGAAATTCCTTCGGAGTATATGGTGTTTACGAACGATATGGTGGAGCATATCAAAAATGTGTATCCTTCTAAGTTAAACGAATCACTTCTTGTTACATTGAGTGACCATATTGCTTTCGCAATTGAAAGAAAGAAAAACGGGATAGAATTTACAAATCCATTGCTTGATTCCATCAGAGAATCCTATCCGCAGGAACTTTCTCTGGGAGAGTACTGCGTGAAACAGATGCAGGAGCGACTGGGGATTACAATGTCAAAAGAGGAAGCCGGCTTTATTGCAATGCATATTATTAACGCCAGATTGGATATAAAAATGAGTGATGTGTATGATATTACAAAAATGATTAACGGATGCGTTGAAATGGCAGAATATCATTATAAGGAGAAATTCAACAAGGATTCCGTTTCCTATGAACGGTTTCTGACACATCTGAAATATCTTGCACAAAGACTGTTTCAAAACAAACCGCTTCCGCAGAAGTTGAGTGATGACGCAGTATTTGTTGCCATGATAAAGAAAACTTGTAATAGGCATTATAAAGGTGCTCTTTGCATACAGGAGTATATTCAGAAAACCTATAAAAAGGACATCAATGACGATGAGCTGATTACGCTTGCAATTCACTTAAAAAAAATCAGTACAGAAGCTGATTTTTAATACGTATTATATCGACTCAGCCCGGTACCAGCTGAGATGATATTATTACGAGTAATAAGAAATATGGAGGTATCTATGAAAGATAAAATATTCGGAGTTTTACAAAGGGTCGGACGCTCTTTTATGTTGCCGATCGCACTGCTTCCGGTTGCAGGGTTGCTACTCGGTATAGGAAGCTCCTTTACAAACCCTACCACATTGGAAACCTATAATTTAACAAACATTATCAAAGAAGGCGGATTGCTCTATACCATTCTTGACATCATGAGCAAAACCGGTAACATTGTTTTTGATAACCTTGCACTGTTGTTTGCAATGGGTGTTGCTATCGGTATGGCAAAAAAAGAAAAAGAAGTTGCCGCTCTTTCGGGAGCAATCGGCTATCTGGTTATGAACACAGCCATTAGTGCGTTGATTTCCGCAAAGGGTGGTGTGGAAGCGATGGCTGCCAACTCAACTACCACTTCCCTAGGAATTACGACCCTCCAGATGGGCGTGTTCGGCGGAATTATCGTAGGACTCGGTGTAGCAGCGCTACATAACCGGTTCTATAAAATTCAGCTTCCGCAGGTTCTGTCCTTCTTCGGCGGCACACGATTTGTTCCGATTGTAACGAGTATTGTATACCTTGTTGTAGGTATTGCGATGTTCTATATCTGGCCGGTGGTTCAGGGAGGAATTGCACAGCTTGGACAGTTAGTACTGGAATCCGGTTATGCCGGAACCTGGATTTACGGAATTATTGAAAGAGCACTGATTCCGTTCGGTCTGCATCATGTATTCTATATGCCGTTCTGGCAGACAGAGCTTGGCGGTGCAATGATGATTGACGGCGCGCTTGTTCAGGGTGCGCAGAACATCTTCTTTGCGGAGTTGGCGTCTAAGGCAACGGAGCAATTCTCTGTCTCTGCAACAAGATTTATGTCGGGTAAGTTCCCGTTTATGATTTTCGGTCTGCCTGCTGCTGCATTTGCAATGTACCGGGCAGCTCGTCCGGAGAAGAAAAAGGTGGTCGGCGGTTTGCTTCTTTCCGCAGCACTGACTTCTATGTTGACCGGCATTACCGAACCTCTTGAATTTACTTTCCTGTTTGTTGCACCTGTGATGTATGTAGTACACTGCATTCTTGCCGGACTTTCTTATATGCTGATGCATATTTTCGGCGTCGGTGTCGGTATGACCTTCTCCGGCGGTGCGATTGACCTTACTTTGTTTGGTGTTTTGCAGGGCAATCAGAAAACAAACTGGATATGGATTGTACTTGTGGGACTTGTCTATGCGGTGGTTTATTATTTCGTGTTCTACTTCATGATCACAAAGTTCGGTTACAAGACGCCGGGTAGAGAAGCGGATGACGAAGAAACAAAGCTTTATACCCGTAAGGATATGAATGCAAGAAAAGAAGCAGTGTCTGCTAAGGACGGGGCTGCGTTTGACAGAGTAAGTGCATTGATTTTGAAGGGTCTTGGCGGAAAGTCAAATCTTTCCGATGTTGATTGCTGTGCGACACGACTCAGAGTTACGGTTAGTAATCCGGATTTGGTTCAGGATGGTTTGTTAAAGGAAAGCGGTGCCTCCGGCGTAATTCACAAGGGCAATGGGGTACAGGTAATCTACGGACCGCATGTTTCCGTGGTGAAATCGCAGCTTGAGGATTTCCTTGACACGGCAGAGTCCGACAATGTTGATGCCCTGCTTGGCGAAACAAATTGCGAAGCACCGAAGCAGGAAGAGAAAACGAATAAGACCGAGGGCAAGGCAATTGAACTGTATGCCCATATGAACGGTACTGTTGTGCCTCTTGAGAAAGTGGAAGATGAAGCATTTTCTTCTAAGGTGCTGGGTGAGGGTATTGCGATTGAACCGTCCGAAGGAAAGCTTTATGCACCGTGCAACGGTAAGGTTGACATGGTTTTTGATACAAAACACGCAATCAATCTTGTTTCCGAAGAGGGATGTGAGATTCTTCTTCACATCGGAATTGATACCGTAAAGCTGGGCGGAAAGTTCTTTGAAACGCATGTTTCCGACGGACAGGAAATTCACAAGGGAGATTTGCTGATTTCCTTTGATACGGAAGGTATCAGAAATGCCGGATTTAAGACAACCACCCCGATGATTATCTGCAATACCGATGATTACAGCTCGGTAGAGGCGGTCGGTACGGGAGTAATAGCAACAGGTGAAAAAATAATTGAAATGAAATAACGAAAGGAAGGCATCATTATGAAAACATTTGAGTACACAATTAAGGACGAGCTCGGAATCCACGCAAGACCGGCAGGAATGCTTGCAAAGACCGCAAAGGAGTTTGACAGCGAAATCACTATCACGAAGGGCGAAAAGACAGTAGGAGCGGCTAAGCTTATGGCTCTTATGGGATTGGGTGTAAAGTGCGGAGATACCATTACGGTGACCGTAAACGGCGGCGATGAAGAGACTGCTTTTGAGGGAATCAAGACCTTTTTAGAAAACAATCTTTAATAAACTCACTCTCCGACAGAGCAGATGTTGTTCTGTCGGAGATTTAGGAGGTAGTGCTATGAATATTTGGCATGACATCGCGGAAGACAGAATCTATCCCACGGATTTTGTTTCGGTAATTGAAATTTCCAAAGGCAGCAATATGAAATATGAGTTGGATAAGCAAACAGGATTGCTGTCGTTGGATAGAGTGCTGTTTACAGCGACATACTATCCCATGAATTATGGTTTTATTCCCCGCACCTATGGGGATGACAACGATCCGTTGGATGTACTTCTTCTTTGTTCGCATCCGATTCAGCCTATGACCCTTGTACGGAGTTATCCTATCGGTGTAATGTACATGGAGGACGGTGGAATGGGGGATGAGAAAATTATTGCAATTCCCTATAGCGATCCAACCTATATGCAATATACCGATGTAAAGGAACTGTCTAAGCACATTTTTGAAGAGTTAAAGCACTTCTTTTCGGTTTACAAGCAGCTTGAAAGTAAGAAAACGGATGTGAAAGAGATCGGCGGACCAATGGAAGCTGTTGCTGTAATTGAGAAGGCGATAGAAAATTACAAGAAGAAATTCTGCGCAGTATGTGATTTGTAAAGGTGGTGTGATGTATGGTGAAATACCAAGGAAAAGGAGTTTACGGAGCGGTTGCTGTGGGTAAGGTATCCGTTTTCAAACGGCAAGATGTTCAGGTAAAACGTTTTAAAATTGATCATGTTGAAGGAGAGATTGTCCGCCTTGCGGCAGCAAAGAAAAAGGCAATTGAACAGCTTCAGGACATTTACGATAAGGCGCTTAAGGAAGTCGGCGAGGCAAATGCTCAGATTTTTGAAATCCACATGATGATGATTGAGGATGACGACTATAATGACGCAATCGTAGAAATGATAAACGGGCAGAGTGTGAATGCGGAGTATGCTGTTGCTGTTACGGCAGACAATTTTGCGGAAATGTTCGCTTCCATGGATGACAGCTATATGCAGGCAAGAGCGGCAGATATACGCGATATTTCAAACAGAATTATTGCCTGTATGACGGATAGTGAAGGGAATCACTCTGTTTCCGATGAAAAGGTAATTATCTGTGCCGATGATTTGGCTCCCAGTGAAACGGTATCATTGGACAAGGACAAGGTTCTTGCTTTTGTTACGGCCCACGGCTCATCCAATTCACATACGGCAATTCTTGCAAGAAATATGAATATTGCTGCGATTATTGGTGTGGGAGAGGAGTTCCTTGGACGGATAAAGGAGGGAGATATGGCTGTTGCGGACGGCTATACAGGAGAATTTTTCCTTAATCCCGATGCAGTAACGCTGGCCGCTTACGAAAAAAAGCAGAAAGAGGAAGTTGAAAAAAAGGCACTGCTTCAGAATTTGAAGGGAAAAGAAAATGTGACTCAGGATGGCAGAAAAATTAATATATATGCCAACATCGGAAGCGTTGCCAATATCGGTGAGGTGCTGCTTAATGACGCAGGCGGAATCGGACTTTTCAGAAGTGAGTTTCTGTACCTGGAAAACAATGATTATCCTACCGAAGAAGAGCAGTTCAAGGTTTACAAGCGTGTGCTTGAGAGCATGGCAACAAAAAAGGTGATTATCCGTACACTCGACATCGGCGCGGACAAGCAGGCAGATTATTTTAATCTGGAGAAAGAGGAAAATCCGGCTCTCGGACTTCGTGCAATCCGACTTTGTCTTACCAGACCGGAGATTTTTAAAACACAGCTGAGAGCACTTTACCGTGCTTCGGTTTACGGCAGGCTCGGAATCATGTTTCCTATGATTACAAGTGTTTCCGAACTTGAGGAAATTCTTGCCCTGTGCGAACAGGTGAAAAGTGAGTTGGATACTGATAATATCGAGTATTCCGACAGCATCGAACTCGGTATTATGATTGAAACACCGGCAGCGGCAATTATCAGCGATAAGCTTGCACCCATGGTGGACTTTTTCAGTGTGGGGACAAACGACCTTACTCAATACACCCTTGCCTGCGACAGACAGAATCCTCAGATAGAGCGCTTTTGTGATACGCACCATGAAGCGATATTTAGACTGATTGAGATGTCTGTGGAAAATGCTCACAGGCACGGTGCATGGATTGGTATCTGCGGAGAGCTTGCGGCGGATATATCACTTACGGAAACCTTCCTTCGTATGGGGATTGACGAACTTTCGGTTTCGCCTTCCTTTGTGCTGAAGGTAAGGGATAAGGTAAGAAAGATCGACTTATCAAAATAACAAAGCAAAAAGGAATTATACTCGAACTTATGGAGATGATTCCGTGGAATAATTTCAGCGCAGGAAATCGTTGACAGATGGCCTGCGCTATGTTATACTCAAACTGTATTAAGCATACTAGTACAGTTGGAAAGGAGGAGGTGAAGGTTGATTATTATCGATTATACCGACCGGAGGCCGATTTACGAGCAGATTGTGGAGCGCTTTCAAAGCTTGGTGCTGTGTGGGGTCTTGGAAAAGGATGCGCCGCTTCCCAGCGTGCGGAACCTTGCCATGGAGCTTTCCATTAATCCCAATACGATTCAGCGGGCTTATACAGAGCTGGAGCGAAGAGGCGTAATTTACGCGGTAAAGGGAAAGGGGAATTTTGTGGCGGATATGCGGGCACTGCTTTCCCTTCGCGAAAAAGAGGTTAAGGAAGAGGTGGGACATTTGGTGCGGAAAGCAAAAGAGGCCGGCATGACAAGGGAAGACCTGAATCGGCTGTTGGATGCGGCATGGACGGAAGAAAAGAGGGTGCAAAAAGAGGACGCGACGGAGAATGACAAGAATACGGTGCAGACAGAAGCATCCAGACAAGGTGTAGGAGGTGAAGCGGATGATTAAGGCAGAAAACGTGGTAAAGCGCTTTGACGGAATGTTGGCGGTTGACCGGGTTTCCGTAGAAATAAAAGAAGGTATTGTGTTCGGTATGGTAGGAACCAACGGTGCCGGAAAGTCCACCCTGCTTCGTATGATAGCAGGCGTGTTAAAAGCAGATGAAGGAACGATTACGGTGGACGGAGAGCGGGTATTTGAGAATCCGGCGGCAAAGAAGGAAGTATTCTATATTTCCGACGATGCCTATTACTTAAACAACGGGACGCCGGTGGATATGGCGGACTATTACGGTGCGGTGTACGGGAAGTTCAACCGCAAGCGTTATTTGGAATTGCTGGATCAGTTGGGACTGCCGCTTTCCCGCAAAATCAGTACCTTTTCCAAGGGTATGAAAAAGCAGGTGTCCATTTTGCTGGGCGTTTGTGCGGGGACGAAATATTTACTTTGTGATGAGACCTTTGACGGTCTGGACCCGGTGATGCGTCAGGCGGTGAAGAGTATTTTTGCAAAGGAGATTACGGAGAGAGGATTGACACCGGTGTTGGCATCCCACAATCTCCGTGAGTTGGAGGATATTTGTGACCATGTGGGACTGCTCCACAAGGGCGGTGTATTGCTTTCCAAGGATTTGGAGGAGATGCGGACCGGTATTCACAAGCTGCAGTGTGTATTTGCGGACGAAGAGCAGGAAGAAAGGGTTCTGATGGGACTGGATGTGGTCAATAAGGAACAGCGCGGCCGCTTAAAAACTCTTACCGTACGCGGATTGCAGGAGGAAATCGAAGCAAGGGTGGCAGCGGCGGAGCCGGTATTTTTTGAGATGCTTCCGCTGACGCTGGAAGAAATTTTTATCAGTGAAACGGAGGTGGCAGGCTATGACTTCAAGAAGCTCATTCTTTAAATTGTTAAAAGAAGATTTACGTCAGCGTCTGTGGACGATTATTTTGGCGGCGATTGTATTTATTCTGCCGGTGCCGATTTATCTTGCGATGGAAATTTCCAATACCTCCGGGTACCGGATAGAGCGGTGGACAAATTATATCAGTGATTTGGCGAGTCCTATGGCGGCCGACAGTGCCTGGATGGTGCTGATAACCGTTGTGGGGGCATTTATTTGTGCTGTCAGCGGGTTCGGATATTTATTTTCCAAGAAGAAGGTAGACTTTTTCCATTCCCTTCCGGTAAAGCGTGAGACGCTGTTTGCGGTACGCTATATCAACGGTATTTTGATTTATCTGGTGCCGTATCTGGTGATGTTACTGGTCAGCTTTGTGATTCTTGCGGTCACCGGTAATTTTGAGAGTGTGGTTTTGACGGTTACCGGAAAAGGACTTTTGGTGCATCTGTTGGGGTATCTGACCATATATACCACTCTGATTTTGTGTGTGGCTTTTGTGGGAAATATTGTGGTGTTCTTTGCGGTCAGCGGATGGACCTTCGGTATTACCCTGGCAACAATGCTTATTTACAGTTGGTTCGAGGAGAAGTTTTTTGATACCTTCAGCTACATGGGAGATGTGTATGCGGACCGTATTCATGCACTGCGTTTCCTGTGTCCGGGATATTTTTATGTAATGGCGGTACAGGACCCTGAGGTGTCTTTGCTGCTTCAGCAGCTGGCATTTACGGCTGTAGTAGCGGTGATTACTCTTTTGGTATACCGGTCGCGTCCATCGGATGGTGCGGGAAAGGCCATTTCCTTCCCGATATTAAAGCCGGTGATTCGGATTTCGGTGGAATTGCTTGCGGGTGCATTAATCGGTATGTTGTTTTACGAGATGGCCGATGGTTCCGGTCGCTTCCCGGGGTGGATGTTGTTCGGTATTGTGCTCGGTGTAGTACTGAGCCATATGCTGATTCAGAGTATTTTCCATTTTGATGTGCGAAAATGCTTTGCGGATAAGGTGTCCATGTTTGTCTGCATTGCGGTAACGATGGCATTTGCGTTGGTGATGCGCTACGATGTGTTCGGTTACGATATGTATTTGCCGAAGGCAAAGAAGATAGAGTCTGTGGCAATCGATTTACAGAGTTTGGATAACCGCCGTGATTCCTATATTTATGATAACGGGCAGATTCGCTGGTTTGATGAGGTCACTGAAATGAAGTTGCTTGATATTGCCGCTGTGTATCCGTATCTGGAGGTGCTGGTGGAGGATTCGGCAATTTATGCGGACCGTTTGGATTCCGCAATGGCATATTCCTACAATGAATTTCTCGGCGTAGAGGTGGCGTATCATCTGAAAAACGGAAAAACGGTGCAACGTCGCTACCGGGTGAACGGTATGCGGGAGGAGTTGTTTGCTCCGATATTTGAAAGCTATGAATATAAGAAGGTGCATTACGGAGATATTTATACGATTCCGTCCGGTCTTATCAAGTCGGTATCGGCACGGTGTGCCATGAATACCTGTGTGATGGAGCTGAGTCAGGCGGAGAAGGATGAGCTGATGACAGTGCTGAACAGAGAACTGGCGGCTATGACTTTGGCAGAGAAGCTTCATACCCAGCCGGTGGCGATTCTGGACCTGACTGTGGGACCGATGAGCAGGGTGGACGCTTACGGCAATTCTTATAGCAGTAACTTGAATGTCTATTCCAATGAGCTGCCGATTTATGCGTCTTATACAGAGACTTTGCGTTTCTTGGCGGACAGAGGGTTTGTGACGGATGCGGAGTATGAGTGGACCGGTAAGGAAGCTATGCGTGTGAGATTGCCGGAAATCGAATATAAGTATGGTTCGGATTATTATGTGGGAGAAGTGTATTCCGCAGGTTCGGTGGAGGTAACGGAGTATGCTCTTTCCGAGGATATGAAGCAGATAATGCAGACGATTGCTTATCCGGAGGATTGGGGCTACGGAGACAATGTGATTCCGGTAGAGCCGGAGGATTTTGAACGGTTGTATGCTCTTTGTACCTGGGAGCCGTTGTGCCGTTACGGGGATCCGACCTATGACGTTTACGAGGATTACCGCGTATATCTGGATATACCGCAGGACGGTTATAACATGTACGAGACCTTTAATTATGTTGTATCGAAAGATGCGGATTTGTCTTTCTTGTTTGACTAAGTTCTTTGAGTCGTTTACGGTGAATCGTTGTACGAAGCCTTTGTTGGGGATGCGTCGTCTTGTCGGGAAAACCGACGAGGCGGCGCGTTCTTTGTGTATCGGGCGTTTTTCGCTTGTGCTTTTTCGGAAAAACTGGTACAATATTCTTAGAAAGAATTGGCTTAGGGTTATGAAGAATCGGAGGAGACGGCATGGATATTTCAAAGGAAAAAGCAATCTTGCAATCGGTAGTAGCGGTGGCTCCGTATATCCCGTTGTTTATTGATGAGCCGGTATCGGTGGCTGTTACGAATAAAACCGGTTTTATTTATAACCAGCCTTGTGCGGAGATTCCGTTGGCTTGTGAGCTTGGAGCGCCGTTCCCACCGGATGCGACGCCTCTTATGGTGATTGAGTCGGGGGAACGCAGGGCGAGAGAGGTACCGCCGCATGTGTACGGGATTCCGTTTATGTCCTATGCGATTCCGCTCCGCGAGGACGGAGAAGTGGTAGGCTGTCTGATGATTGCGAAGAGTGTGGAGAAACTCCGTGGTGTAAAGGATGCGATTTCCAGTCTGTCCCAGGAGGTAGAGCAGGTGGTGGCTGCGGTAAACGAGATTACGGAAGGAGTACAGGTGGCTTCCGCAACAAACCAGTCGGTTTACGGACTGATGGATAATCTGCTTGCCGAGATGCAGCGTATGAATGAGATTCTCAGTGTAATCAATAAATTCAGTAACTCTACCAAGATTTTAGGCTTGAATGCTTCCATTGAGGCGGCGCGAGCAGGAACCGCCGGTAAGGGTTTTGCAGTTGTGGCAAGGGAAATCGAGCGGTTGTCCGGCAATACGACGGAGTCCGCACAGGCCATCGGTAGTATGTTGGGAACGATTGAAACCCAGGTAAATGAGATGAGTGAAAAGTCACGGGAAGCAACGGATGCATTCACCCAGCAGGCGGCGTCCCTGGAGGAGATTGCAGCGACCATTGAGAATTTGAACGGTGATGTAAAGGTAATAGAGAATTATATTAAGCAATTATAGGGGATGAATCGTCTGTTACAGGGTTGTGAGGACGGTAATAAAATGCAAAGGAGATAGGGGAATGAGAAAGAATAGCGTATTTGGTGTGGTAATATTGTGTATGGCATGTATGGCAGTCGGTTGCGGTTCCGGAACAGAGGGACCGCAGTCGACTGTTGCTGTTTCACCGACAGAGGCGGTGGTGACGGAGCGTCCGATGCCTACAGAAGCGGTAGTAACAGAGCAACCGCAGCCGACGGGGACGGGAGTGGGAGAGCTTCCGATTGACGAGGAGCATTTCGGGGATGGAGCCTTTTGCGAATTTTTAAAGAAGGAGTACGACTCGGACGGAAACGGTTTCTTTTCCGAAGCGGAGTTGCAAGCGGTAAAGGAACTGAAGCTGGCAGCAGCCAAAGCGATGGGGACATTGAAGGGATTTTCTATATTTCCGAACTTAGAGTATATTACTCTGCCGCCGGCAGAACAGGTGGAGCTGGTGGGCGTACCTGCTCTGAAACGGGTTTCCAACGGCCTGCTCTATTCTGTGAACCCAAGATATGTAAATACACTTAAGGTGGCGGATTGCCCGGAGTTGGAACGCCTGGAATTCTCGGAACTTATAGTCGGACAGGCTGAGGATACCGGAGAGAATTTTGTGATTGAAAATTGCCCGAAGCTGGAGCTTTTGAGCTTTTCGGAAGGTGGATTAGGCGAGATGTGTGGGCGGATTACCGGGACCTCAGCTTTAAAGGTTGAATTTGATCGTCGCACGGAGTTGCCGAAGAAGCTGTTATTGGATGCGAATGTTTCTGTTATTGTGCCGGACATCGAATATGGCTATGAGCGAAAGGGATTATTAAATGGGGAGAAGTTTCCGTTTGAATGGACGGAGGCGGAGAGTGATGTTCAGACCGCGGCATGGCAGGAACTGCATAAAACGGTGGAGGAAATGAAGCAGGGCTTTTCCGTTACGGTAGAAGGGGCATCACCGGCGGTATATGATGAGACGGGAGCCCGGGCGTTTTATGTATTGCTGGATCATGCACGCATAAAATCGGGACTGTATCAGTGGAGTTATGATGCCGATTACCGCAATATCATTTTTTGGAACCCGAGTTACGTTTTGTTATACGAGAAGGAGCTTCCGAAGGGGTCGCAGTTTACGATAGAATGGTCGGGACCGGAGCAATATCAGTTGAATGAGTACTCGCCGGTAGGCGATGTAAAAGGTGAATACCACGGAGGCTTTTCTGTGTGTCGTACATCAGAGGAAGGGAAGGAAACACTGGGGAACTTCAGTTTATCTTTCGGGTATGCATTTAATGAGAAGGGAGAAATTAAGCTGAGTCGTTACGGATATGACTATACGGACAGCTTTGACGAGATTTCGACGGACGGTGTCTGGTTGCCGCAGCCGGTGGAACCGATTGTACCGGCAGAAGGCGATATTCCCATTGACAAGGAGCATTTTACCGGCGTATTTATGCGCAAGTTTGTGAAGGATGTGATAGATACCGACGGAAACGGATATCTTTCCAAGGAGGAGCGGGAAGCGGTTACCGAAATCGATCTGTTTGAGGAGGAGATGGGCCTGGATGTGGTAGACGGTTTCGAGTGGTTTCCGAACCTTGAATCCGTATCTATGCCGAATTGTACGGAAATGGTGATTCGAAATTGCCCGAATCTGGTCTATACGGGCGCCGGTGAGGGAAGCGGCGCGGACAAGCTTACCATAGAGAATTGCCCGAGGCTGGAGGAAATGTTTTTTGTATATGCGGGGGTTTCGAATCTCTATGTAAAGGATTGTGAGAGCTTTCGTTGCATTTCTGATTATTGTGCATGGGATGTGGCAACAGAGGATACGGTATGGGAGTTTGTGAATTGTCCGAAGCTGACCGTAGCCACCGGAATCAGTGAATTCGGTAATTTGTTAATTGCGGATGCTAACGAAGTATCTGTGTTTTTTGGAAATACGTGGGGACCGGAGGTTTCTTATAAGGACGGAATGTTTTTATTGAATGGCATAGAGCGCATTCAATGGAAAAATTTGCCGGAGAATTGGCTTCTTCCGTCGGAAGAGCTTCTTGCGGAGAAATTTGTGACAGATGCCCTGAAAAAGCGATATGGGGTAGAGAAACTTCGGATTGATGATAGCAGTCTATTGATGTATTCGCCGGGAAAGGGTGTGGATTATCAGGTGGATGTAGTGCTTGGGGATGACGCACAGGGAAACAAAAAATTGCCGGAGGTTCATTGCTGTATCTGGATTACCCCGGAGAAGGAAGTGGTGTTCTACGATTCCTTTGAAACATGGAATGAGGAACGTCTACCGGACTGGAGTGAGTGGTAAGAGCTACGGTATCGGTTTGGAGTGAGTTTTTAGCAAAGGAGTACAATAGATAAGGAGGGGTATCATGCGTACCATCGGAAACCTTTTATGGATGTTGTTTTTTGGCTTGTGGTCTGCGGTAGTATGGTTTGTACTGGGACTTTTCTGGTGCATTACTATTATTGGGATTCCTTTTGGATTACAAGCGTTTAAAATTGCGGGATTGGTGTTTTGGCCGTTTAAAAAGGAGGTGGACGGTAACTTCGGAGCGCATCCCATTGCCAATATCATTTGGTTTTTTTTTGGTGGGCTGGAGTTAGCCATTGCCTATGTTTTAGGTTGTGTGATTTGCTGTATTACGATTATCGGAATTCCTTTCGGAAAGCAGTGTTTTAAGCTGGCAACGCTGTCGTTGGCACCGTTCGGAGCAAAAGTGAACTAGTGGATTTTAAAGGGTGAGTCAATGGGCTGTCGCAGGAGCGATGGCTCTTTTTAGCTGCCGGTTGCTACGCACCCGTCAGCACGCGTGCCGCGTGGCATAGCATAAATAGCGGACGAAGACCTTAGCTGCCGGTTGCTACGCACCCGTCAGCACGCGTGCCGTGTGGCATAGCATAAATAGAAAGTTGAAGACCTTAGTTGTCGAAATCTGCGATTTCGCCAACACGCGTACCGCGTGGCGTAATATAAAAAGTAGCCCCCGTTTAAGAGCAAGCTCTTACGGGGGCTATCTTTATATTACTTATCTAAGGTCTTCGCGATCATTCTG
>JAFTPY010000087.1 GCA_017463035.1 Lachnospiraceae bacterium | reverse complement strand
CGAAGAATTTAAGCTTTTCGCGGGAAGCTGCAGGGAGGTATAAATGGAACCGATTAAACCATACAAAAAAGGCGTGGATTATTCCTATACCTTAGGAGAGTTCCCCACCATCGAATTGTTAAAATGCCGTCCGCAGGCGGTGCGGGAGGTGCTGGTACATTCTACTTTCCCGGAAAAGGCTACCATAGATGAGTTGTGCGGAAAGCACAAGATTCCGGTAACCGTAGCGGACAAGCAGATCGCACGGCTTTCCGATAAGGAGAATTGTTTTGTCATCGGTGTGTTTGATAAGTATACGGAAGATTTAAAGGCGGATGCTCCGCACATTGTGCTGGTAAATCCCAGCAATATGGGCAATCTCGGTACGATTTTACGTACTGCGGCAGCTATGGGCATTTATGATATTGCCATCATTGCACCGGGAGTGGATTCCTTTCATCCGAAGGCGGTGCGGGCTTCCATGGGGGCATTGTTCCGTCTGCGTCATAAGTATTACGAGGACTTTGCGGACTATCGTAAGGAGTTCCCGGACCACGAGGTGTTCTGCTTTATGTTGACGGGAGAACGGCAGCTGACCGTATCCGACGTTCCGAAGCCGAAGCTCTTTTCACTGGTATTCGGAAACGAGGCCACAGGCCTTCCGGCAGAGTTTGCGAACTACGGACAGAGCATCATTATCCCGCAGACACCGGATGTGGATTCCCTGAATCTGACCATTGCGGTAGGCATCGGAAGCTACATGTTTACCCAGGGGATACAGAAAGATAACTAAACAAAATTAAATGCATACTTTTTTATTGCAATTTTGAATTGCCTGGGGTATACTAAACTGTGGGGAATATTATGAGTTTTTCCGTGGAGGTTTTTTTATGTTGTATTTAACGAGAGACGGCCTTTTGGACCGTACAGGATATGAGAGTGCAGGGATTTCCCTGCCGGAGTATGATGTGGCACAGGTGGCTGCATATACCGCTGAGCATCCGGTGTGGGTGCATTTCGGCGCTGGTAATATTTTCCGTGGTTTTATTGCTGTATTGCAGCAGTCTCTTCTGAATCAGGGACTGGCAAAGAGCGGTATTATTGCGGCTGAGACCTTTGATTTTGACATTGTGGACAAGATTTACCGTCCGTTTGACAGTCTGGCGCTTTTGGTTGGCTTAAAGCCGGACGACGGTATGGTAAATTCCGTAGTTGCAAGTATTACGGATGCCTATTGTGCTTGCAAGGACCGTCCGGACGAGCTTGGCAAGCTTTCCGCGATTTTTGAAAATCCGGAGCTTCAGATGGTGAGCTTTACCATTACGGAGAAGGGGTATGCCTTAGAAGATATTCACGGTAATTTCCTTCCGGTTGTGGTTTCCGATATGGAGAAGGGGCCGGAGAGTGCAACTCATGCCATGAGTGTGGTAACGGCCCTTATGTGGAAGCGTTTTAAGGCTGGTGCACATAAGCTTGCACTGGTAAGCATGGACAACTGCAGTCACAACGGTGAGAAGCTTCAGACTTCCGTATTGACGATTGCGAAGGAATGGGAGAAGCGCGGCTTTGTTTCCGCAGAGTTCGTAGCATACCTTTCCGATGAGGAGAAGGTGGCGTTCCCGTGGTCCATGATTGACAAGATTACACCGCGTCCGGCAGAAAGCGTGGAAAAGGCGCTTAACGAGCTTGGCGTAGCGGATATGGCACCGGTGGTAACGTCCAGAAACACGTATATCGCACCGTTTGTAAATGCGGAGATTCCGCAGTACCTTGTGGTAGAGGATAAGTTCCCGAACGGCAGACCGGCTTTAGAGAAGGCAGGCGTTTATATGACCGATCGTGATACCGTAAATAATACGGAGCGCATGAAGGTTACCACTTGTCTGAATCCTTTGCATACCGCACTTGCCGTATACGGTTGTGTGCTCGGATATACGAAGATTGCGGATGAGATGAAGGATGCGGACTTAAAGCTTCTGGTTGAGAAAATCGGTTATGACGAGGGTATGCCGGTGGTGGTTGACCCGAAGATTTTATCTCCGAGAGATTTTATTAAGGAAGTTATCGAAGAACGTCTTCCGAATCCGTTTATTCCGGATATGCCGCAGCGTATTGCGACGGATACCGGTCTTAAGGTGCCGATTCGTTTCGGTGAGACCATGAAGTCCTATCTGGCAAGCGATACTTTAAAGATTACGGATTTGGTTTACATTCCGCTTGCAATTGCGGGCTGGCTCCGTTATCTTATGGGCGTTTACGATACGGGAGCACCGATGGAAATCAGTCCGGATCCGACGGCAGCCGGTGTTCAGGAGGCCTTAAAGACGGTAGAATTCGGCAATCCGGCCAGCTATACCGGCCAGTTAAAGTCCGTACTTTCCAATAAGACTTTATTTGCGGTGGATTTGTGCGAGGCAGGTCTTGCGGAGCGTATCGAGACCATGTTCTGTGAGATGATTGCGGGAGAAGGCGCAGTCAGAAGTACTTTGAAAAAGTACCTCAACAACTAAACAGTATTATTTTCAGAAAGAACAACGAGAAGAAATTTAAGTCACTATAAAGGGTTATGCAAAAGAAAGGAGTTTCCATGAGTATTTTTAAAGATGTAAAAGAGGATGCGGTACAGAATGAAGAAACCAAAGATGATTTATTCACCGTTGTTTCCGAAGAGGAGCAGGACGATGTGGATTTAGAGCTTTTGGACAGCTTGATGGAAGATGATTCTCTGGTGGCACCGGAAGAGGATGAGGCGACCGAAGAAGAACCGGCAGAAGAGCCTGTTGCCGAGGCCCCGGCAGAGACTGCGGCAGCACCGGCGGAGCGTCATGCGGATATCGAGGGCGTTACGGTAATTACCAAGGGTACCACCATTAACGGTAGCATCATTTCCGATTGCTCTTTGGATGTTATGGGAACCATTAACGGTGACATCGAGTGTCTCGGAAAGCTGACCATTTCCGGTAAGGTAACCGGTAATGCCATGGCTGCGGAGGTATTTGTAAACACCGACCGCTTAGAGGGTAACATTACCAGTGAGGGTTGCGTAAAGATCGGTCTCGGTACCGTAATTATCGGTGATATCGTGGCTTCCTCCGGTGTTATCGCAGGTGCGGTAAAGGGTGAAATCGATATTAAGGGACCGGTGGTAATCGATTCTACCGCCATCATTAAGGGTAACGTAAAGGCGAAGTCTGTACAGATGAACAACGGTGCGGTATTGGAGGGCTTCTGTTCCCTTGCTTATGCATCGGTTGAAATTGACAATATTTTTGAATAGGATACGAGGGAATTATGGCTTATAAGAGAGTATTATTAAAGCTCTCCGGTGAGGCACTTGCCGGAGATAAAAAAACGGGATTTGACGAGGATACCTGTGTTGCGGTAGGTAAGCAGGTAAAACAGCTTGTGGATGCAGGCATTGAGGTTGCGGTAGTTATCGGCGGCGGTAATTTCTGGCGCGGCAGAAGCTCCGAGACCATTGACCGGATTAAGGCGGACCACATCGGTTGTCTGGCTACGGTAATGAATTGTATTTATGTGTCCGAGATTTTCCGCTTCTGCGGAATGGACACGGCGGTATATACTCCGTTTGCATGCGGCAGTTTTACCGAGTTGTTCACGAAGGATAAGGCAGTCAATGATTTGAAGGCAGGGAAGGTTGTGTTCCTTGCGGGAGGTACGGGACATCCGTTATTCTCTACCGATACGGCAACTTCCCTTCGTGCTATCGAACTGGACACCGACGTGATTCTGATGGCTCGTGCGGTAGACGGAGTATACGACAGTGACCCGAAGGAAAATCCGAACGCAAAGCGTTTCGACACCATTTCTTTTGAAGAGGTGCTGGAGAGAAAGTTAAAGATTCTTGACATGACCGCTACGGTTATGTGTATGGAGCATAAGGTTCCGTTATTTATCTTTTCGTTAGACGAGGAGAACGGTATCGTAAAGGCAGCTAACGGCCAGCCGATCGGCACCACCGTTACCCCGTAAGTATCGAATGGAGAGGCCGGCAAGGCCTGTTACATCATAAAGCAACAAGAGGAGAGAACAACAATGAATGAAAGAGTAGTACCGTTTGAAGCAAAAATGCAGAAGTCTGTAGACGCTCTTGCTGAAGCGTTTACCACCATCCGCGCCGGTCGTGCCAACCCGCACGTTCTTGACAAGTTAAGAGTGGATTATTACGGCACTCCGTCCGCAATCCAGGCAGTGGCTAACGTTTCCGTACCGGAAGCAAGAATCATTCAGATTCAGCCGTGGGAAGCAAAGATGATTAAGGAAATCGAGAAGGCAATTCTCGCTTCCGATTTAGGTCTTACCCCGAGCAACGACGGAAAGATTATCCGTCTCGTATTCCCGGAGCTTACCGAGGACAGACGTAAGGAGCTTGTTAAGGACGTAAAGAAGCAGGCGGAGAACGCAAAGGTTGCCATCCGTAACGTACGTCGTGATGCCAACGATGCGATTAAGAAAGCTGCAAAGGCAAACGAGATTTCCGAGGACGAGCAGAAGAACATCGAGGATGAAATCCAGAAGATGACCGATAAGTTTGTTGCGGAAGTTGACAAGATGACCGATAACAAGTCTGCAGAGATTCTTACTGTATAAGTAAGACAGGTGTCTGATATAGAGACACAGGTAAAGAAAACGGACTGAGGGGGTCCCGGTTAAGTCTCAGGGATGAGAACCGTAGGCTCCCTCTTTTTCAGCTTATTATTTGTGGCAGGGGATTTCTGAAGTGCGGTTATAGCGCATAACATATAAAAAGGAGTCCGGAGGAGCATAGTATGGAAAAGGTTCCGCAGCATATTGCGATTATTATGGACGGCAACGGGAGATGGGCAAAAAAGCGGGGAATGCCGCGTAATGTAGGCCATTCCCAGGGCAGTAAAACCGTCCGAAAGATTTGTGAAGAGGCGTGGAAGTTCGGAGTAAAGTACCTGACGGTGTATGCGTTTTCTACGGAAAACTGGTCAAGACCCCAGGAAGAAATCGACGCTTTGATGAAGATTTTGCGCAGTTATTTAAAGGATGCGATTAAACAGTGTGCCGACAATAACATGCGTGTTCGGATTATCGGCGATATTTCGGTATTGCCGGAGGATATGATTACATCGATTAAACAGTTGGAGGAGGTATCTTCTGTAAATACCGGCCTTCAATTTCAGATAGCATTAAATTACGGCGGAAGGGACGAGGTTCTGCGTGCCGTAAAGAAGGCGGCGGCAAAGCTTGCCCAAGAAGGGAAATCTGTGGAGGATATGACCATGGAGGATATCGGAGCTTCTTTGGATACAGCGGAGATTCCGGACCCGGATTTGATTATCCGTACCAGCGGGGAGCAGCGTTTGTCCAACTTTTTAATGTGGCAGTCGGCTTATTCGGAATTTTATTTTACGGATGTGCTTTGGCCGGATTTTGATAAAAAAGCCTTGGAAGAGGCAATCTTGTATTACGGAAGCAGAAACAGACGATTCGGAGGCTTGGAAAATAAGTAAGAGGAATGTTACTGTTTGATGGAGGAACCATGTTTATTACGAGACTGTTAAGCGGTATTGTATTATTGGCAATTGTGATTTCGACCGGTATCCTGGGGGGACCGGTCTTTTGGGCGTTGGTGACGCTGATTTCCCTGTTGGGTGTATTTGAGTTTCACCGGATGCTGGGCTTGCAGAAGAGTGCGTTGTTTCATGTGAACTGGCTGCTTTGTCTGGGACTGGATGTACTGTTATTTTTCGGAAAAACGGAACTGGCGGATTTGATGCCGGTAGTTGCGCTTTTGGTGTTGATGGGTATTTATGTGGTGCGGTATCCGAAGTATAATGCAAAAGAGATTTTTGCGTCCTTCACCGGCTTTGTGTATGCGGCGGTGTTGTTATCTTTCCTGTATCGTATCAGAGTAGAAGACAACGGGATGCTTCTGTTGTGGCTTGTATTTATCGGTACCTGGGGCTCCGATACCTGTGCTTATTGCATCGGATGTCTGTTCGGAAAGCATAAGGCATTTCCTGTTTTGAGTCCGAAAAAGTCCGTAGAGGGTTGCATCGGCGGTGTAGCAGGAACGGCTCTGATTGCCGGTATTTATGCGGCATGTCTGAACCGTTTTGTGGAAGGCGTAGAGGTGTCGGTACTTGTGTTTGTTATCATCGGAGTGCTTGCCTCTGTTGTATCCCAAATCGGAGATTTGGCAGCCTCTGCCATGAAGCGTAATTATGAGATAAAGGACTACGGAAAATTGATTCCGGGACACGGCGGTATTTTGGACCGGTTTGACAGTATTATTTTTACGGCACCGCTTGTTTACCTCATGGTACAAATTTTTGCACTATAAATGTTTTATAATATAGCAGTGACGGGAGTTGTTCGTTTACGAACGTTCCCGAACGGAAGATAGGAGATTGTATGAAGAAAATTGCGGTTCTCGGGTCTACCGGCTCTATCGGTACCCAGACGTTGGAAATCGTACGGGAAAGGCAGGGAGAGTTTGAAATTACGGCACTTGCGGCCGGCAGTAATATTGCTTTACTGGAACAGCAGGTGACAGAGTTTGCGCCGAAGCTTGCGTGCCTTACAAAGGAAGAGGACGCAAGAGAACTCCGACACAGACTTTCTTTGAAAAATATTGATTCTACAGAAGTCGTATATGGGATGGAGGGCTTGATTGCCTGTGCCACGGAAGATTCTGCAGACATGACGGTAAATGCGGTGGTGGGTATGATCGGTATTCAGCCGACGATTGCCGCCATTAAGGCAGGAAAGGATATTGCGCTGGCAAACAAGGAAACGTTGGTTACCGCAGGACATATTATTATGCCGTTGGTGGAACAATATCACGTGAAGCTTTTGCCGGTAGACAGCGAACATTCCGCTGTTTTCCAGTGTTTACAGGGAGCGGGAGAGCAGACGGTAGAGAAGCTTTTATTGACCGCATCCGGCGGACCGTTTCGAGGAAAAAAGAGAGAAGAACTTACTTCTATCACTGTAGAACAAGCTTTAAAGCATCCGAATTGGGCTATGGGACGGAAGATTACCATTGATTCTTCCACACTGGTAAATAAAGGCTTGGAGGTAATGGAGGCCGGATGGCTCTTTTCTCTTCGTCCGGAGCAGATTGAGGTTGTAGTGCAGCCGAAAAGCATTATTCATTCCATGATTCAGTTTACGGACGGTGCGGTGCTGGCACAGTTGGGTACCCCGGATATGAAGCTGCCGATTCAATATGCCATGACTTATCCGGATCGTGTGAGCTTGTCCGGAAAACGTTTAGATTTTTTTGAAATGCAAAAAATTGAATTTTATAAGCCGGATACGGATACCTTCCGGGCATTGGCATTAGCATATGATGCATTTGCAGAGGGAGGAAGTTTGCCGACGGTGTACAATGCGGCCAACGAAATGGCGGTGGCACTGTTTTTGGACCGTAAAATCGGCTATCTTACAATTACGGAGCTTATCGAGCAGGCAATGAATGCCCACAAAAAAATTACAAATCCTACCCTGGAAGAGGTTCTTTCCACGGAGAAGGAAACGTATGACTATATAAGGGAGCATGTGCGTTAGAGGCGCAGAAAAGAGGAACTATGAAAATTATTATTGCAATTCTAATCTTCGGCATTTTAGTGTTGATTCACGAACTGGGGCATTTCATTTTTGCCAGAATCAACGGGATTGAAGTCCTTGACTTTTCTATCGGTATGGGACCGCGTCTGTGCGGCTTTAAGGCCTTCGGTACGCAGTTTTCCCTGCGACTTCTACCGATTGGCGGAGCCTGTATGATGCTCGGTGAGGACCAGGACCAGAATATGGACAATGAGCATTCTTTCTATGCGAAAAATGTATGGCAACGTGTATCCGTATTATTTGCGGGACCAGGCTTTAACTTTATCCTGGCCTTTGTGTTTTCTCTGTTTATTATCGGTTCTGTGGGCTTTGATCCGGCAAGAGTAACCGGAATTACGCCGGGAGGGCCGGCGGCGGTCGCAGGGATGCAGGAAGGCGACGTGATTACAAAAATCAATCATTCCGGTATTACCTTCGGCAGAGAAGTTCAGAGTTATTTCTTTTTCAAAGAACTGACGGAGGAGCCGCTGAATATTACCGTAAAGCGGAACGGCGAAAAAGTGAAGCTGACACTTGTGCCGGAAGTGTATGACAAATACATGCTGGGCTTTACCTATAACGGAGTCGAATCAGGCCCGGCAGAGATAATCGAGGTGTCGGTCGGCTTTCCTATGGAGGCTGCGGGCTTTGCGGTAGGAGATGTAATTACGAAGATTGCGGATACGGAAATTACAGACGGCGGACAGTTAAAGAGTTATTTCGAACAGAATCCGCTGACTGCGGAACCTGTTGTTATGGAGTTTTTAAGAAACGGCGAAACAATGACTGCAACGGTATCGCCAAAATTTTCTTCTTCCGGCTATTCTCTCGGTTTTTCCTATAATTTGTTCCGGGAAGAGACCAATGCATGGGAAACGATTAAGTACTCTCTGACGGAAGTAAAGTATCAGATTACGGACACCGCAAGAAGTTTGGGCAGACTTTTTACCGGTAAGGTAAAGTCAAACGAAGTCGGCAGTGTGGTGGCTATCGTGGATATTGTGGGTGATACTTACGAAGAGGCAAAGGAAGAAGGGGCTAAAATTACGATTTTAAGTCTCCTTAATATTGCGGTGTGGTTGAGTGCAAACCTCGGCGTAATGAATCTTCTTCCGATTCCGGCATTGGACGGCGGCAAGCTGTTGTTCTGTGTCATTGAAATCGTAAGAGGTAAGCCGGTGGACCGGGAAAAGGAAGGAATGGTACACTTTATCGGCATGATTTTGTTGTTATTGCTGATGGT
>JAFTPY010000086.1 GCA_017463035.1 Lachnospiraceae bacterium | reverse complement strand
GATGGACAGGTAGTTGGTTATCTGGATGTGAGTGCAGGTGCCGACGGAATGTATCACGAGATTACGGTTGATTTATTAAAGCAGGTAACCGGAGAGCATAAGTTAGTATTTGTATTCTGCGGTGAGGGCTATACGGTAGATTACTGGCAGTTCCAGTAAGGAAAGGATGGTAGCATGAGAAAGTTACGGTATTATTTCGGTGTAATGGCACTGGGAATGGTTTTGTTTGCAGCCTGCGGACAAAAGCCGGGAGAAATGCCGTTACCGACCGAGTCTCAGCAGATGACATAGGAGCCGGAAGCTACAGCGACGCCGGAACCTACGGCAACGCCGAAGCCGACGCAAAAGCCGACTCCGACACCGATGGGAACGAACCTGCCGGAGGGCATTAATTTAAAGAATACCTACGGAAAGACCTTCGGAAGGTTGGGAACCTGTATTAATTCATTTCAGATGAGTGACCTCACGGTATGGAAATTGTTGGAGCAGCATTACAGCAGTATCACTATGGAAAACGAAATGAAGCCGGATGCGATACTGGGCGGAGGAAACCCGACAAAGCTTACCATAGAAGAGGCGAAGGAATTGGGCTATGTGATTCCGGAGAATTACAAAGAAGAAGTGGTTCCAAAGCTTAATTTCTACTTTACGGACAGAGCTATCGACCTTTGTGTAAAGTATGATTTGGGACTTCGCGGACATACGTTGGTATGGCATTCCCAGACTCCGGGATGGTTCTTCAGGGAAAACTATGACCGTAACGGTGCGTTGGTATCGCCGGAAGTTATGGATGCCCGCTTGGAGTTTTTCATTCGCTCCGTTATGGGGCATGTCTATGACAATGAAAACGGCACCGTGGTATACTCATGGGATGTAGTAAATGAATTTATCCATTCCGACGGTGTAGGTTGGCAGGAAGTTTACGGTCAGGAAGGAATACAGGCCGGATTTGTAAAGAAAGCATTTCAGATTGCGGATGATGTGTTGAAGCAGTACGGAATCAGAGAGCAGGTATCCCTTCTTTACAATGACTACGGTACCTATGGTGTAATACCGCAGATTTTGGAGCTGTTGGAGTTCATCAATGCCGACGGGAAAGTTTGTGACGGTGTAGGTATGCAGTCTCATCTTTCGGATAATGATGATCCGCATCCGATTAAGTATATTACCGCTATGAAAAAGTTTTTGGAGGCGGGATACGAAGTACAGGTGACGGAACTTGATGTGGGAAGCACGAATGAAATGTATCAGGCAAATTACTACTATGATATTATGAAGAGAATTTTGCAGCTGAAGAAGGAAGGCGCAAATATTACCGGCATCACTCTGTGGGGCTTTGCCGATACTAATTCCTGGCGATCGGATGAAAAACCGTTATTGTATAAGACGTATAAGACGCCGAAGGCATCTTACTATAAGGTGCTGGAGGCCTATGTGGACGCTGGTCTTTACGAAGAAGAATAATGAAAAGTGGCTGTTGCATTCGTGTGTGTGTGACAGTCACTTTTTTCTTGATTTTTTAAGAAAATGAGGTAAAATAGTATATATAACATATTTTTAGGAGGGCGTAAAATGGCAGTAAATTTAACAAGTGCGGAGTATGCGTTAGTAAAAGAGGAGTTGGAAAGCAGACAGGCCTTTGTTTCAAAAGAGCGTGCGGCGATGCTTACGGACGGTCGCATTGATTCTCAGACGTTAGTATATGAGTTGGAGGCTGCGATGGGACAGATTAAAACAACTGCGGAAGCATCCGGAAGCGAGACGGTACTTTCCTTGTCGGAAGATGCGGTAAAGTTTTTACAGATGAGTGGTTATACGGTAACCGGAGCAAACGGAATGTACACTGTGGCATGGTAAAAAGTTAAATTAGTACTTTACAAAGTACGTTTCCTGTGCTAGAATTGGTACGTCAAAAATCAAAAGAGAAGCAGAGTAGGAATTTGCGCGTTAAGTGTCTGTCGGACGGGGAGTTGTCGATGGAACGAAAAGAGAAATCTTGCGGTGCAGATTTCGCATCCCGTTGCTACAAATAGGAATTCCCTATCGTTGTAGCTGTTGCAGGACGACCGCGCCGGAACCGGGTGTCGGTGTTCTTTTCTGTGATTGCGACAAATACAATGAAAGGGGATTTTTTTATGCGTATAAAAGAATCGGCAAAAGAATTCGGCAAAACCAAATCTTTGGTTGCCATGGCAATGTTACTGGCGCTCAGACTGGCGCTTGGTTATGTGACCAACATCCAGCTTACGGAGAATATTAAAATCGGATTTACGATTTTTCCGACTACGGTGGCTTGTATGATGTTTGGACCTGTACCGGGTTTGGTAATGGGAGGAGCAGCGGATTTAATCGGCTTCTTTTTGAAACCGACAGGTGCATTTTTCCCGGGTTATACCTTAGACAGTATGGTGGCAGGATTTCTTTACGGTTGCTTTTTTTACCGGAGAGAGAAGATTTCTCTTTGGAGAGTAATGGCAGCGCTTGCTGCGGTAACAATAATCGTAAATCTTTGTATGACTACCAGCTGGCGTGCAATACAGATAAGCTTGACGGATTTCGGCATGTTTTTCCGCGATGGCGCGGAGGCTTGGAGGAAGTATATAACAACGTTTGGTACGATTATCGGAGAAAGGGCACTTAAGAATTTGATTATGTATCCGATTAACGTAATCGGCGTATATTTCTTCCTGACTGCGGTAAGAGAGATTCCGATATTGCGCCCGATGATTAATGAAGGAAAGATTATTCGTCCGAGTTTGCCTTGGAAAAAGAAAACGGAAAACATAGATGAACATACTGTAAAATACAGTGGTGTAAACGAAGAGGCGTAACAACGGGAAGACCGAAAGGCTATCATCATGACCTACAACGAAGCATTAGACTACATCCACAGCTTGTATTGGCGCGGAAAAAAGAGTGGGTTGGAAAAGACAAAGGAATTACTGGATTTGTGCGGACATCCGGAGCGTGAGCTTCGCTGTATACATATTGCCGGAACCAACGGCAAGGGAAGCACTGCGGCAATGCTGGATTCGATTTGCAGATGTGCCGGAATGAAAACCGGTTTATATACTTCTCCGTATATTGTGCGGTACAACGAGCGAATTCAGGTTGCGGGACAGCAGATTCCGGACGAGACGCTGGCGGGACTTACGGAGTACTTATCCGGACTTGTGGAACAGATGGAAGTACCGCCCAGCGAGTTTGAGTTCGGTACGGTATTGGCATTCCTGTATTTTAAAGAGCAAATGTGTGACTTGGTAATTTTGGAAACGGGTCTGGGCGGAGCCTTTGATTCAACCAATGTAATAGAGCAGCCTTTGCTTTGCCTTATTACGGCATTGGGGCTGGATCATACGGCACAGTTAGGAAATACCATAGAGGAAATCGCGGAGGCAAAGGCCGGGATTATTAAGCATGGTGTTCCGGTAGTGTTTTACGGAGATAGCGAAGTAGGAGAGGCTGTAATCAGGGAGCATTGTAACGAATGTAATGCGGCACTTGTAATGCCGGATTTTTCAAGACTGGTTTCGGAAAGGGTCGGAACCGTGTTTGAACATCAGGTGTTTTCTTACGGTTCATGGAAACATACGGAGTTGTCTCTGACGGGGCTTTATCAGCAAAAGAATGCAGCTGTAGTACTGGAAGCGGTAGAACAACTACGATTGCTTGGTGTGAAACTTCCGGAAGATGCGGTGAGGGAAGGCTTGCGGACAGTATATTGGCAGGCGAGACTGGAGGTGCTTCGGGAACAACCGTTGCTTTTGGCAGACGGTTCTCATAATCCTCAGGGAATGCAGGCAACGGTAGAAAGCCTTAAGCAGTATTTTCCGGAGAAAAAGCTTCAGTTTGTATTCGGTGCAATGGCGGATAAGGAACTGGATGTGATGATTCCGATGTTTTTGCCGTTGGCAAAGAAGGTTTACGTTACGGCACCTTCCATGCCGCGGGCTATGAAGCCGGAGGAGTTACTTGCGGTTTGTAAAAAACATTGTGGTGAGGGACAGACGGAATTCTTGATTTGTCCGACGCCTAAGGATGCATTGGAACTTGTAAAGACAGAAGACGCGGAAGAAGTAATTGTTGTAATCGGGTCTCTTTATCTGGTCGGTGAAACAAAACAAAGCCTGGAGTAAAAGCGCGAAGAAAAGCATAGGAACGAAGGAATATAAAAAGCCGGTACATCACAGGATGTATCGGCTTTTTTCGTGTAAGCAGTTCCTAGTTCTCATCATTTTCCGGCGAAGGCATAAAGGTAAAAAGGCGACCGGAAGAGATATCGTATCCGTGACAGAGGGTTTCTTCAAAATCGGTAAAGAAAAGATAATCGGAAACCGTGTTTAAGTTTTTATAGTCGCCGCTTACCAACTCCGTTACCTTTTGTGAGGAAACGTCGTAACGGCACAGACGGTTGTTTTTGCCGTCGTCCACCTGATAAAACAGAGTGCGTCCGTCATTGGAAATGTTGTAGGAGGAGATGCGGTCACCGCTAATCAAGGTGGCGGTATCACTTGTATTCGGGAGATAGAACAGGGAGTAATCATGTGCCTGGGAAAGAAAATAGGTACCGTCCGATGTGACAATCGGCTGATAACAGTCAATTCCCGCAACAAGGGAGGAACTTCCCGTTTCCGGAAGGAGCGCATACAGGCTATGGTCGTCCGCGACACCGGCGTAATAAAGATAACCGTCCGTAAAGCATGCCGGAGTAAAATAATCGGAGGAGAGGAGTGTGGCCTTCTCATCTTCCGTGTTAACCGGAAGTTTGTATAAATCATAGTTACCGTCAGAACCGTGAGTTTGATAAAAAAGGTTGTTTCCGCCTAACAAAACCGCGCCGCAGGCCTCGGAATATAGTCTGGTAAGTGCTTCGTTTTTTAATTGCAGACGATAAATACCGGTATCAAAAATATCAAACACATCATTCCCTGAAGTGTTTTGACGATAGTTGATACGTGAATAATATATGAAATGGGAATCGGCATCGGGGTTCAGATATTCTACGGAATCATGATGGATGCGTTCGATGTTTTCCAAATCATGAGTAGCCCTGTACAGACGAAAATTGTCCGCAAGGTTTGCAAAATAGATATATGTCCCGTCCTCTGCAAAGAGTCCCCGGTTATAAATGTTCCCCGGGGTGTTTCCTGCATAGTCCGGCGGATTCTCCGGTAAACGGGAACCGATTTTTATCAATAAAACCATAATGACAAGGATACAAACCACAATGACGGTAATAAGGATGTTTTTTAATCGTTTGTTCATCAGGGTAACCTCCGTTATCTTCTAAGCTTATTTTATCATTCTGTGACAGAAAGTCAAGAAATCCGTTGATTTTTCGAGTGTAACAAAGTATAATCATTGTTGGTATAATTGTGGGGGAGGAAATAAAGGAGAAATCGTATGAAAGATCTTGCACAATGCAGAAAAGAAATTGATGAAATCGATGCAAAGATGACTGCATTATTTGAAGAGAGAATGCAGATTGCGGCAGATGTGGCAGAGTATAAGCGGGTTTCCGGAAAAAAGGTATTTGATAAGCAGCGAGAGGATGATAAGCTGGATGCAGTGGAGCATATGGCGTCGAATGCTTACTTCGGTCGCGGGCTTCGAGAATTGTTTTCTCAGATTATGTCTTTGAGTCGTAAATATCAGTATACCATGTTGGCGGATAAAGGGCAGAACGGGTTCTTGCAGGTAAATGGGCTGGTATGTGAGCCGAAAGATACGGTGGCATTTTTCGGAGAGTCCGGTTCCTATACCGAGCAGGCACTGATGAGCGCGTTAGGAGAGGAATGCGAGAGAAAATCCTGCCCGACTTTTACTTCGGTAGTGGAGGCGGTAGAAGCCGGAACGGCAAAGTACGGTGTGGTTCCGATTGAAAATACAACGACGGGAGATATTTCCGATTTGTATGATTTGATGGCAGAGCATGAGGTATATCCGGTGGCGGAACAGGTCATTAAAATCGAACATGTGCTGGCTGCGCCGGAAGGAGCTACGGAAGAGGGGATTAAAGAGGTGTATTCCCATCCGCAGGCGTTGTTGCAGTGCAGCGGATATTTTTCGAAGCGTCCGGAACTTTTGCAAAGAGCCTGCTCCAGTACTTCGGGGTGTGCGCTTGAGGTGGCGCGGAATAAGGATGTGACAAAGGCGGCCATTGCTTCGGAAATCGCGGCGAAGCGTTACGGACTTACGGTATTGCGTCGGGGGTTAAATAACCAAAATATAAATTCCACCCGCTTTTTGGTACTTTCCAAAGAAAAGGTGTTTACGGCAGAAGCGGATAAGGTCAGCATATGTTTTGAGATTGCCCATGAATCCGGCTCTCTTTACCGAATTTTGAGTCATTTGATTTATAATGACCTGAATATGACAAAGATTGAGTCCAGACCGATTCCGGGCAAGCAGTTTGAATATCGCTTTTTTGTGGATTTTGACGGGAAACTGTCGGAACCGGCGGTGCAGAATGCTCTTACGGGTATCCGTGAAGAGGCGTCACGCCTGAAGGTGCTCGGTTGTTATAAATCGTTCATTTAAACAACATTTATTAATGGATTCATCACAAATTAGACAAACTTTAAAGATACAATGAGTAGTGAAAATAGGTTGGGAAAGGTTTGACAGGAGGTTTGTCGGGATGAAGAAAAGAAAGTCAAAAATTGGTAAGAAAGTTGTCGTGACGGTGCTTTGCGGTTTACTCTGCGGTGGACTGCTTGGGGGAGCGCCTATCGGATATTCGTACTACAAGCAATATAAAACGCAGAGGGAAATGGAAGCTGCCGAAAAACAGGAAGCCAATCAGCTTGGTCAGACAGGAGGGAACGGTGCCTATGTGCAGCAGACGGTCGCAGACAGAGACCGGGAAGCGTCGGTATATGATGTTTCCACGGTGTGGGATAATGTGATTCCGGCCATGGTGGAAATCGATACGAAATATGTAACGGCCTACCGGTTCTTCGGACATACTTATGAAGAAGAAAGTGAAGGACGCGGTACCGGTATTATTATTGCACAGGGGGATGAGTTGTTTTTGGTAACAAATCATCATGTGGTAGACGGAGCAACGGCAATTCAGATTAAGTTTGTGGACGGAAGCACGGCACCGGCGGAATTAAAGGGTGCGGACGCAGAGGCGGATATTGCGGTTCTTTCGGTGGATTTTTCCGATTTACAGGAGGAAACCCTGAAGCAAATCCGGGTTGCTACCATCGGTGATTCCGGCGAACTTGCAAGCGGAGAGATGGTAATTGCCATCGGTAATGCAGCCGGTCACGGTCAGTCTCTTACGGTAGGTTATGTCAGTGCACTGGACAGAGAGGTTACCATAGAGGGTGTGACCATGAATTTAATTCAGACCGATGCGGCCATTAATCCGGGTAACAGCGGCGGCGCATTGTTAAATGCGAAAGGTGAACTGGTAGGAATTAATAATGCCAAGCTGGTGGCGAGCGATGTGGAGGGAGTCGGTTACTCCATTCCTGTCTCCAAGGTGGTGTCACTGATTAACCAACTGATGAACCGAGAAGAAATTCGATATAAGGATTCGGCTATGCTAGGCATTATTGTACAGGATGTTACGGAGAATCTTTCTGCGACTTTGAACATTCCGAGAGGTGTGTATATTGTAGAGGTGGAAGAGGATTCTGCTGCGGCAAAGGCCGGCATTCCGCTTTACGGCGTCATTACGGAAGTAAACGGAATTTCTGTGAAATCTCAGGAGCAGTTAAATGAAGTATTAAGCTATATTCGCGGAGGAACCACCGGTACCGTGACGGTGCAGGAGCGTGTAGAAGGTGAGTACACTCCGAAGGAATATACAGTTACGTTTGATAAGCGTGGGGGAAGACGTTAGAAACAAAGGAACAAATGAAAGGAAAAAGTGAAAATGAGAAAGTTATGTAAAGTGTTTGCAGTGATGACGCTTGCAACCGCGTTGTTGGCAGCCTGTGGGAAGGCGCCGGCAGAAGAGAAACCGACATCTACGCCTGAAGTAACCGCAACGGCAGCACCGTCGGAGGAAGTAACACCGACCCCTGAGCCGACAGCAACGCCTGCACCGACCGCGACCCCGAAGCCGACTCCGACTCCGAAGCCGACCCCGGTTGTAGTGGTGGAGCAGAAGCCTACGTATGATTTTAATGATCTTGTATATCAGGGATCTTACGGTACGGTATATGACGTACAGGCTGACGGTTCTATTGCGCTTCAGTTCGAGGGACAGTATCAGGAAATTAAGCTGAGTCTTCCGGAAGAGATTGATATGGCACATTGTCATGAGGTAACGGTAAAAGCACAGAGTGCCTTTGCACCGCTTTCCTTTAAGATTTATGATGCAGCCGGAACTCAGATTTTTGTGGAATACAGCTGTAAGAGTGATACTGTGACGGATTTTGTGCTTACTCCGGATATTGCCGAGAAGGCAGCGGGCATCGGTCTTATGGCGCTGGATAACGTGGATGATTTCAGCCAGTATAAGGTGACGGTATACAGTGTTACCTTTGCTATGGATGAAGGCTACGGGGTAGAGAGAATCGTGGAGGCTGAGGCTCCGCTTGTGCCGGAAACGGAAAACGGGGCAACGCTTTTAAATACCTACGGAAAGACCTTCGGACATATCGGTACTTGTATCAACCCGGCGCAGTTAAGGGATAAGAAGACTCTCGAGAAGGTAAAGGCGCAGTACAACAGCGTTACCTTAGAGAATGATATGAAGCCGGATTTCATTTTGAATAACTGGTCTCCGACCTTTATTTCCGTAGAAGACGCGAAAGCATTGGGTTATGTGATTCCGGAAAACTATACGGAGAATACGGTTCCGAAGTTGAATTTATCTACCACGGACACTGTGTTGAAGATTTGTGCGGAGAACGGTCTCGGACTTCGCGGTCATACATTGGTATGGCATGCCCAGACCCCGACGTGGTTCTTTAGAGAGGGATATAAGACAGACGGTGCATGGGTAACTCCGGATGTAATGGATGCACGTCTTGAGTTTTTCATTCGTACCGTGATGGGACAAGTGTATGACAGTGAATACGGTCATGTGTTGTATTCCTGGGACGTTGTAAATGAATATGTACATGCCACGGATTCCGGTTGGGAGGCTGTTTACGGAAACGAAGGTCTTACGCCGTCCTTTGTAAAGCTGGCCTATGAGGTTGCGGACGATGTGCTGAAGCAGTACGGCATTCGTGATGAGGTTTCCTTGATATTCAATGACTTTAATACCTATTTTGATTATGCAAAGATTATCGAAGTTGTGAAGTTTATCAATTCCGAAGAAAAGCTTTGTGACGGTGTGGGCATGCAGGCGCATTTGTCTACCGACAATCCGACAGAGATAAAGTTTATTACTACCGTGAAGGAGTTTTTATCGGAAGGTTTTGAGGTGCAGATTACGGAGCTTGATATCGGAAACAGCGGTGAAGGAACCCAGGCTATGTATGCCTACGATTTAATGAAGCGCCTTTTGAAGCTTAAGGCAGACGGAGCCGACATTACCGGTATTACCTGGTGGGGTGTTGGGGACAATGTTTCATGGAGACCGGGCGAGAATGCGTTAATGTTCACCAATATCGATACACCGAAGAAGACCTATTTTCAGGTGCTAAAGGCCTATACGGATGCAGGATTTACGGTAGGTGAATAATTTGTCGTGAAAAAGTTTTGAGGTACTGGATTTTTTCTGCGGACGGGTGTATAATGGGTGCAAATACATATTTAAGATTACGGAGGATAATACAATGGCTCAGATTTTAGTAGAGACATCCGCTCGTCATATTCATGTGACGAAGGAGCATTTGGAGATTTTATTCGGTGCAGGTGCAACCCTGACCAAGAAGAAGGACCTTTCCCAGCCGGGACAGTTCGCTTGTGAGGAAAGAGTTACCATCGTAGGACCGAAGAAGTCCCTTGCGAATGTTTCCATTCTCGGACCGGAAAGACCGGCTACCCAGGTAGAGCTTTCCGCAACCGACGCGCGTTCCATCGGAGTTCCGGTTGTTGTTAGAGAGAGCGGTGATATCGCAGGTACCCCGGGTTGTAAGATTGTGGGACCGTGCGGCGAGGTTGAGATTTCCGAGGGTGTTATTGTAGCAAAGCGTCATATCCACATGATTCCGGAGACCGCTGAGAAGCTTGGTTTAAAGAATAAGGATGTGGTTTGGGTAAAGATGGATACCGACGGAAGACAGGCTGTGCTCGGTGATGTTGTGGTTCGTGTCAGCGAGACCTTCGCGGATGCAATGCACATCGATACCGATGAGTCCAACGCAATCGGTGCTACCCCGAACATGATGGGTGAAATTTTAAAGTCTTTATAAGGTGAATACCGGTGGGGCTGTCGCATGGCTGAATGCGCAGCCCCACTCTTGATTTTGGATAGATGAAAACAAGTCAGCCTCTCATATTTTCTTTTTAACAGATAGGAATCAGCCGATGTCCTTCGTATTATCCTCTTTTCTCGTACTTCGGATAGAGTCTTTCTAATTACTTCGGGAATAGTAATCTAAACGTGACGCAACCGCCCTGATGCGGCATCCATGCCTTATGGCGGGCTCGCCCGGACCTCCTGTCCGTGCGTTGCTGCCAGCTATTAAAGTAATAAGAAAGTCTACTATCCTGCGTAAAGTTCAAAGAGAATAATACAAAGGCCATCGGCTATATTCACAAGATAGTAAAAGAAAATATGAGAGATCGACTTTTGTGCACCCACAAGGACTACGCAAGAGTCCGCCACGCCCGATGCCGCTGTGCATTCAGCTATGCGGCGAACTCTTAATTGACGAACAAAAATCCTTGCCTTTACGGCTGATTTATTATATAATAAAGAGTAAGACAAACGGGATAAAATCTGACGTTTTGTCAGTAAAAAATAGCAGGAGGTATTTTCTATGGATTACATGAAAGTGTATGAAGAATGGTGCAACAATGCCTATTTTGATGAGGCTACGAGAGCCGAGCTTAAGGCGATTGCCGGCGATGAGGCGGAGATTAAGGATCGCTTCTATCGTGAGCTGGAGTTCGGTACCGCAGGGCTTCGCGGTGTCATCGGTGCGGGTACCAATCGTATGAATTTTTATACTGTAAGTAAGGCAACTCAGGGACTTGCGAATTTCATTATTGATGAAGGCGGTCAGAATAAGGGTGTTGCCATTGCTTACGACTCCAGAAATATGTCTCCGGAGTTTGCGGAGGCTGCTGCTCTTTGCCTTTGTGCAAACGGTATCAGAAGCTACTTGTTCGATTCTTTAAGACCGACACCGGAGCTTTCCTTTGCGGTACGTGAACTTGGTTGTATCGCAGGTATCGTAATTACTGCCAGCCATAATCCGGCAGAGTATAACGGATATAAGGTATATTGGGAGGACGGTGCACAGATTACCGCTCCGAAGGATGTACAGATTATTGCGGAAGTAAATGCGGTTCCGGGCTATCATGCGGTAAAGACCATGGCTCGTAACGAGGCGGAAGCAAAGGGTCTGTTAAAGGTAATCGGCAAGGAAATTGACGATAAGTATGTAGCTGCATTAAAGACTCAGATTATTTATCCGGATATGATTCGCGAGCAGGGTAAGGAGCTTAAGATTGTGTACACCCCGCTTCACGGTACCGGTAATCTTCCGGTACAGCGTGTTCTTGCGGAGCTCGGTTTTGAGAATGTATATGTAGTTCCGGAACAGGAGCAGCCGGACGGCAATTTCTCCACTGTAGCTTATCCGAATCCGGAGGATGAGAAGGCATTTGCTTTGGCACTTGCTCTTGCGAAGAAGGTAGATGCGGATGTCATCATGGCTACGGACCCGGATGCAGACCGTCTCGGTGTATATGCCAAGGATTCTGTTACCGGTGAGTATATGTCCTTTACCGGTAATATGTCCGGTCTCCTCATTTGTGAGTATTTGATGAGCCAGCGTAAGGAATTGGGCAGAATTCATGAGGACGGTGCGATTATTAAGACTATCGTTTCCACCAATATGACGGACAAAGTGGCTGAGGAGTACAATGTGAAGTTAATCGAAGTACTGACAGGCTTTAAGTACATCGGTGAGCAGATTAAGTGGTTCGAGGAAAAAGGCGTAGGACATTACGAGTTCGGTTTCGAGGAGAGCTACGGATGCCTTGTGGGTACCCACGCAAGAGATAAAGACGCTATCGTAGCGGTTATGATGCTTTGTGAGGCTGCCGCATATTACAGAACCAAGGGATTAACCCTTTGGGATCAGATGCAAAATATTTACAAGAAGTACGGTTACTTTAAGGAAGGCATTCAGACCATGACCTTAAAGGGTGCGGACGGTGTGGCTCAGATTCAGGCAATTATGGACGGTTTCCGTGCAAATCCGCCGAAGAAGCTGGGTGCGTACGATGTGGTTTCCTTCCGCGATTATAAGAAGGATACGATTTTAGATTTGGCAACCGGTAAGGTGACCCCGACCGGTCTTCCGAATTCCAATGTACTGTACTTTGATTTAACCGACGATGCATGGGTATGCGTTCGTCCGTCCGGTACGGAGCCGAAGATTAAGTTCTACATCGGCGTAAAGGGAACGGACAATGCAGATGCGGATGCGAAGCTGAAGGCTTTGACGGATGCATTGATGGCACTGGCGTAAGCAAAATGTGATATGAAAATACCGGTCGGAGTCCGGTCGGTATTATGTGCACCCGCTGAAAGGAACGGGAAGGCCTTTCAGCGGGGTGTTTTTTGACAGAACGCATAAAGCGACCCGCCGCAGGCGGAGCCTCTCGCTTACGAGAGACTATAGTATGAATTATGGGGGATATTACGATGCAGACAAATCAAAATCAGGCTTTAACCATGTACCCGTTGTTTTTCGACCCGATTTACAAGAAGGTACAGTTTGAGATGAAGGACGGGAAGCCGTCCATTTATTACAAGGATGACGAGTGGGGCGTGCAGGTTCACGACAACGGTGATGTTACTTTTAAGATGTTTGCACCGGAGGCGGAGACGGTGGAGGTGGCAGGCTTCGGAGGGTGCTTCAGCAGAGATAAGATTGCTCTTACGAAGGATGAGAACGGATTGTTTTCTGCCACAGTGTCCGGATTGGCTCCTTGCTTTCATTATCACGAGTGGTTTGTGGACGGCGCAAAGGTCGTACATCCGAACGCACCGATTGCTTACGGTTGCTTTGGTGCCACCAACTTTTTTGAGATTCCGAATGCGCAGGATGATTTCTGGTATTTGAAGGATGTGCCCCACGGGGACGTGCAGATTCACAGCTATACCTCCCATATCAACGGCCATGTGAAGAAGTGCTATATTTACACACCGGCATCCTACGGTAAGGTGCCGGGAAAGAAGTATCCGGTAATGTACATCCAGCATGGCGTAGGAGAGGACGAGACCGGCTGGATTTGGAACGGAAAGCTGAATCTGATTCTGGATAACCTGATTGCAGAGGGCAAGTGCGAAGAGATGATTGCCGTGGTTTGCTGCGGATATGCCTTCCAAAAGGGAAAGGAAGAGGTGTTTTATCCGGGAGATTTCGGCAGTGAGCTGACGAAGGATTGTATTCCGTATGTAGAGAGTAAATTTGCGGTAAAGAAGGGAAGAGGAAACCGCGCCATGGCAGGGCTTTCTCTCGGTTCTGCGCAGGCACTGCAGATTGTATCCCGTTTCCCGGAGTTATTTGCACATCTCGGTGTGTTCTCGGGTATGCGTGACATTGAAGCGGATACACTTCTGGCTGCCCATGACAAATATCCGATGTCTACAGTGTTTATGACTGCAGGAACAGGAGAAGGTCAGCTGCATGAGGTGCAAAAGGAATATACCGATAAGTTCTTGGCCCTTGGAGCAAAGGGCGGACAGCGTTCTTATCCGGGCTTCCACGACTGGCATGTGTGGAGAGAAAGTGTACGGGATTTTGTACAGCTTCTTTTTAAGGAAGAAGCTTCCGAGGAGGAGGAAACCTTTGTCTATATGGAAACGAAGCTTTCTATAGAGCAGCTTGACGCCCAGACTTTTGCGGAGCATATGCTGATGTTCGACCCGATTTATAAGGGACTGATTTTTGACTTTGATGAAAAGGGTAGACCGGCAGGACGTTATAAAGACGAGCACAGTGGCAATGAAATCGTAGATGTAAAGACCGGTACGGCAAGATTTTGGTTTCGTACCTCCGGAGCAAAGACGGTAGTGGCTGATATCTGGGGCATGGGCCGTTTCCCGATGGAGCTTGATGCCGAAGGCTGGTGGACCTGTGAGGTGTCCGGTATCGAAAAGGGCTTCCATTATTACGGATTGATTGTAAACGGTGCAGAGGTGGTAGATACCAATGCCCAAGTGGGCTACGGCGGATTCCGAACCATCAATTATCTGGAAATGCCGGAGGAGGATTTTGAGGAGTATCGCATTCGTCAGGTGCCTCACGGAACCGTACATATGAATTATTTCGATTCCTCCGTAACAGGGCGAAAGAAGCTTTGTTATGTCTATACCCCGGCTTCCTATGAGAAGGATCAGGAGAAACATTATCCGGTATTGTATCTCCAGCACGGCGGAGGAGAGAACGAGGTGGGCTGGATTTGGCAGGGAAAGATTGCAAATCTGGCAGACAATCTGATTGCGGCAGGCAAGATGAAGGAAATGATTATCGTTATGAATACGGGTTATGGATTCCCGGCGGATATGAATTGTCATCCGTCCATGAGCGGATTCCTTACATAACTTCCGAAGGATGCAGTACCGTTTATCGATGCCACCTATCGTACGTTAACCGACAGAGAGAGCAGAGCAATGGCGGGGCTTTCCATGGGCGGTATGCAGACCCAGAAGATTGTGATGCATCATCCGGAGCTGTTTGCCTGGGCAGGTATTTTCTCCGGCGGCTTGGTAATACAGAACGAAGAGGATGATTACAGCGGCGTATTGCTGAACCCGGAGGAGTTTGCAAAACGATTTAAGCTGTTGTTTGTAGCCTGCGGTACACAAGAGGGTATGCTTGAGAATACCAGAGCCAACGAAAAGCAGGTACTGGATGCAGGTGTTCCGATTGATGTGTACGAGGATTACGGTTATC
>JAFTPY010000085.1 GCA_017463035.1 Lachnospiraceae bacterium | reverse complement strand
CGTCAGCAGATGTACAAGACGGAAGAGTGACGCAGATATTTAAAAGAAAAAGAGGGCTCTACCCATCACGGCGGTTGAGGTCATTGTGAATAATTGCGAAGAGTTTAGGAGAGATAAGATGGATGTGTTAAAACGAGTTCCGGTGCGTGAGCAGGATGCGGCGGAACGTGCTCATAATTTTGCCGAGGTATGTCTCGGATATTCTATGGAAGAAGCGAAGGCAGAGGCGGACAGATGCTTAAAGTGTAAAAATCCCAAGTGTCAGACCGGCTGCCCGGTTAATATCGATATTCCGCGCTTTATCGGAAAGGTAAGCGAGGGCGATGTAGAGGGCGCGTATCATGTGATTTCCGAGTACTCCGCTCTTCCGGCAGTGTGCGGTCGTGTTTGTCCGCAGGAGTCCCAGTGTGAAGCGAAGTGTATTCGCGGAATTAAGGGAGAGGCTATTTCCATCGGTAAGCTGGAGCGTTTCGTGGCGGATTATGCAAGAGAGCACGAGCTTCGTCCGACGGTACAGGCAGAAAAGAAGAATAAGAAGGTTGCGGTTATCGGTTCGGGCCCTGCGGGACTTACCTGTGCCGGTGATTTGGCAAAGAACGGCTATGACGTAACGATTTTTGAGGCACTTCACGAGCCGGGCGGCGTACTGGTTTACGGTATTCCGGAGTTCCGTTTGCCTAAGGATACGGTAGTGAAGAGTGAAATCGAGAATGTAAAAGCTTTAGGTGTAAAGATAGAGACGAATGTGGTTATCGGTAAGTCTGTGACCATCGACGAGCTTCTTACGGAAGAGGGATTTTCTGCAGTGTTTGTAGGTTCGGGTGCGGGACTTCCGAAGTTTATGGGAATCCCGGGGGAGAATGCCAACGGTGTATTTTCAGCCAATGAGTATTTGACCCGTAACAACCTGATGAAGGCCTTTACGGAGGACCATGATACTCCGATTGCAGCCGGTAAGAAGGTTGCGGTTGTCGGAGGCGGAAATGTAGCTATGGACGCGGCGCGTACGGCACTTCGTCTCGGTGCGGAGGTATATATTGTATATCGTCGCGGCGAAGAGGAACTTCCGGCACGTGTGGAAGAAGTACATCATGCGAAGGAAGAAGGCGTTATCTTTAAGCTGTTGACCAATCCGAAGGAGATTTTGGTGGATGAAAACGGCTGGGTAAAGGGCATGCGTTGTGTGAAAATGGAGCTCGGAGAGCCGGATGCGTCCGGACGTCGTCAGCCTGTAGAGGTAGACGGTTCTGATTTTGAGTTGGAACTGGATACTGTGATTATGTCTTTGGGAACCAGTCCGAATCCGCTCATTGTATCTACTACCGAAGGTTTGGAAGCCAATCGGAGAGGTTGCATTGTGGCAACGGAGGAAACCGGCTGCACCAGTAAGGAGGGCGTATTTGCAGGCGGTGATGCGGTGACCGGTGCGGCAACGGTAATTCTGGCAATGGGTGCCGGGAAAGCGGCGGCAAAGGGAATCGACGCCTATCTTTCCGAAAAAGAATAAAAATATATTGTAAAGCAGTCGGAAGCATTGAAAACAGTGGATTTCGGCTGCTTTTTATATTGTATTGCCGTCGGCAGATTGCATAAAGAACGGGATGTAAGTTTGTGAACTATTACGTCTTGAATAACAGACAAAAGTCTTGTAAAATTAAACCATAGATATCTTAACGAATTCGAATTTCAAATATCTTTATTCCGTATCGGAATACATTCCATGGAACGCTTACTGCTGTTATGGTTTATTACGTAGTCAGAGACGTAGGATTGGAGAGGAAATTGCAGATAAAAAAAGAAAATGTGA
Organism: Lachnospiraceae bacterium; assembly: GCA_017463035.1. GTDB lineage: Bacteria > Bacillota > Clostridia > Lachnospirales > Lachnospiraceae > SIG307. The sequence goes on along the minus strand of JAFTPY010000085.1, from coordinate 8,733 downwards.
AGTCGGATCGAAAACGATTTACAGAGGAACTGTGTGAGATAATTCTTGCAACGTTAGGGGAAGAGTATCAAACCGAATTAACCGTAGTCCGGAAAAATAACGGGGTGATGAAAGAGGTCCTGTATATCCGGAAAAAGGACAGTGAGTGTATGCCTTGCTTTTATACGGATGAGCTGTATTTGTCTTATTGTAACGGGGAAAACGAGGTGGGGCTGGCGGATCATATGGTTAATATCGTTTTAAACGAATGTGAAACTGTCAGACGGGAGGTGCAAAAGTACCTGACAAAGGACTGGATAGCGGAACACCTTTTTCTTCGTCTGGTGCAAATCGAGAAAAACAGAGAATGGCTGGAGGAGGCGGTATATGTAAGTTATCTTGACTTGGCGGCGGTGGTTTATGTATTGACGGAGGACAGTGAAAACGGTGTGAAAAGCTTTCTTTTGCCGAAGAGTACATGGGATATATTACAGGTGGGGACACCGGAGGACTATTTTCCGAGGCTGGTGGAAAATACCGCTCGCTTGTTTCCCGATAAGTTATGGGGAATAGAAACAACCACAGAGGAGGGAGATGTGGGATGCTACGGCATTTTCAGACTGGCGGAGGAATCGAAGAAAGTGCTGAGAAAGGAATGCCTGTATGTTCTGTCGAATCAAAGAAAAATCAACGGAGCGGCGGTTGTGCTGTATCCGAAACTGTTGGATGAATTGTATGAAGGATTTTCGGGGAATTTTTTTGTGATTCCCAGCAGTGTTCATGAAGTATTGTTGATAAAAGAGACGGAAGAGGGAGAAGAAGCTTTTTTGAACCGTATGGTGAAGGAAGTAAATGAAAGTCAGGTGGAGCCGGAGGAGGTATTATCCGACCATGTGTATTATTATTCGGCGGAACACGGACTGTGTTTATGCAGGGAAGAATCGTAGTTTGTAAACGGCTACTTGCCGGAAAAAACGGCACCTGTCGCATGAACTGTGACAGGTGCCGAGGTTTACATGATTAATTGTCCGAAGAACCGTTGGATAGCAGCAACTGATAGAAATCCTTTAAGTCGTCGTCCGCCAATAATGCTTCCTGCATGTCTGTATTGGTTTCTTTTGCAAGAGCCTGGATCTCGTCACTTTGGATAACAGCAGCGCAATAAGCATCCGTATCCAGCGAGGTTATGCCCAGATAGATGGAAGGGACACCTGTGCTTGGGTTCAAAGAAATGTAGTAGGACTCCATACAAGGGGCCGGAGTATCCGAAAAAACGATTTTTTCTTTGTGCGTTACAAATACGATATAGTCAAATTCATTGATGCCCGGATATAAGAGAAACTCATAATCCGAGAAGGATTCCGTAACGGAGTACCTGGAAGCAAGGTAGTCTAAGTCTAAATAATCGGAGTCGGTAACACATTGCTTCAGTAAAGTCTCGTTTACCGTCAGACATGCAGTGTGATAACTGCGGATTAAAGAACTGATAGCAAGTTCCAACACATTTTCCGAACGACGGGCCTCAGCAAAAGCAGCCATTGTTTTAGAGGAAAGCGGTACAGTCTGAATCCGGAAGGTACCGTCCGTAAGGCGCTTTACGTAATACTCGGAGAACTGAGGAACCGAAAGCTGTAAATCCTTGTAATAAAGGGAGTAGGAAGCGTATACAATAGAGAATATACCGTCGATTCCCGGTTTGGAATACAGCGTAATGTCTTCTACTTTGGAAACATTCTTTGCATTAGTTTACATTAATGTCGTGTTTAATAAGGATGCATCGGTAACCAGTGCGGATACCGCATAATAATCATTTGCATAGTAGGATGTAATATATGAGGTAACCACATCCGCTACACCTGAAAGTGTAGCTGTTAAGTCGCCCGTCAGCAACTTGTGATGTTCGATTTCCGGTGTCGGAGTAGGGGCTGTAGTAGCGGTCGGTGCCGGTGTTGATTCCGGAACTTCTTCGCCTGTCGGAACATTTGTTACCGGAGAGGCAGTCGGAGCGGCGGTAGCTGTCGGTGCAACCTTGGTATCGGTAGCAGCCGGGGACTGCGGGTATAATAAAAAGGAGAGACCGAGAACTAAAGCCGAACTACATATGGCAGTCATGTATCGTTTAAATTTCATGGGAGCTCCTCCTTTGCTTTTTTTACAACCACTCTCTATCATAACAAAAAAAATGAAAAAAATCAACTGTTTCTACTTGACCAATTGTAGTTAATTGGATATAATATCAGTATTGCATCTGTAGCTCAGTGGATAGAGCAATGGTTTCCGGAACCATGTTAGCGGGGGTTCGAGTCCCTTCAGATGCATTTTTTCTTTATACAGACTGCGTTTTGCCGGGAGGGCAGTGCGTTTTTGGGCTTTCCTGAAAATGGAAGGCTTTTTCTTTTCTAGGAGGTAGACGATGAAAGCAAAAAAATTTGCTGCGGATGAAGTTGCGGAAGGCGTAAGAATCAATAAGTATCTGGCGGATGCGGGGGTATGCTCCCGTCGGGCCGCAGACGGTTTTATTGAGGAAGGAAAGGTATTTATCGACGGAGAGCGTGCGGTGATGGGAAGCAGGGTGCTGCCGGGACAGGCCGTGGTATTTAATGGAAAAGAGTTAAAAAAGGAAGAGGATTTGGTGCTTCTTGCCTTAAATAAGCCGCGAGGAATCGTTTGTACCAGTGACAAGAGAGAACCGGATAATGTGGTGGATTTTGTGAATTACGGGAAAAGAATCTATCCGATCGGTCGTCTGGATAAGGATTCGGAGGGATTGCTTCTTCTGACCAATGACGGTGATATTGTAAATAAGATTCTTCGTGCCGGAAATTATCACGAAAAGGAATATATCGTAAAAGTAAATAAGATGATTACGAAGGAGTTTTTACAGGGGATGGCAGGCGGTGTGCCGATTCTGGATACCGTCACCAGACCGTGTAAGATCGAGGCACTGGACAAGTATCGTTTTAAGGTGATTTTGACCCAGGGACTCAACCGCCAGATTCGCCGTATGTGTGAGTATTTCGGTTATCGCGTGGTACACTTACAGAGAGTTCGTATCATGAATATCCGATTGGGTCATTTGAAGGTGGGTGATTACCGCAAGCTGACCCCGCAGGAACTTTCGGAGTTGCAGAGTCTGATTCGGAAGTCTTCCAATACACCGGTGCTTCATGATATGACGAGAAACGACGGTAGTGTGACATATGCGTCACCGAGAGAAAAGAAATCCGGAGATGCAGAAGGACGTACGGAGCGGGAACGGTCTATAAGAACGGGAACCGTACAAAAGGGGACGAATAGTTACCGAAAGGCATAATAGGAGAGAGTTACCGCAGACGTGGGAGGTAGACGTTTAGACAAGGAAACAGCAGTCAAAAAGGAGGACGGATGTTATGGGAGATGCGGTAAAAACGGAACGTATGCGTGAGCTGCACCGGATTTTAAAAGAGGCAGCAAAGGCATATTATCAGGATAGTTCCGAAATTATGAGCAATTACGAATATGATGCATTGTACGATGAGCTGGTGGAACTGGAGAAAGAAACCGGCATTGTACTGGCGGACAGTCCGACCGTAAAGGTAGGGTATGAAATTGTCAGTGAGCTGCCGAAGGAGGCCCACGCCGCCCCGATGCTGTCTTTGGACAAGACAAAGGACAGAGCGTCTCTGGCGGATTGGTTGCAGGGAAGAGCCGGAGTACTTTCCTGGAAGTTAGACGGTCTTACCAATGTGCTGACCTACGAGAACGGAGAACTGGTGAAGGGTGTAACCAGAGGTAACGGTGAAATCGGAGAAATTATTACAAATAACGTAAAAGTATATAAAAATGTACCGCTTACGATTCCGTACAAGGGAATGTTGACAGTACGGGGAGAGGCAATCATTACCTATTCCGAGTTTGAGCGGATTAACGGAGAGATTGCGGAAGCGGAGGCAAAGTATAAGAATCCGCGAAATCTTTGTAGCGGTACGGTGCGTCAGTTAAACAATGAGATTACGGCACAAAGAAATGTATTATTCTATGCGTATACTTTAGTAACGGCAGAGGATGATTTACAGTTTTCCACCAGAAGTGAGCAGATGGACTTTATGACGAAACAGGGCTTTACTTGCGTGGAGCATGTGCTTGTGACGTCGGAGACAGTTGTAGAACAAATTGGTAAGATGGAGGCAATGCTTCCGGAAAACGATTTTCCTTCGGACGGACTTGTGCTGACCTTTGATGATATTGCGTTTGCGGCAAGTCTTGGAAGAACCGCAAAGTTTCCGCGGGATTCCATTGCCTTTAAATGGGCGGATGAGATTGCGGAGACAGAGCTTCTTGAAATTGAGTGGAGCGCATCCAGAACCGGTTTGATTAATCCTGTGGCTATATTTGCACCGGTGGAATTAGAAGGAACCACGGTATCACGTGCCAGCATTCACAACGTAAGCATTATGGAAAGCCTTGCTTTGGGCATTGGAGACATGGTGCAGGTATATAAGGCCAATATGATAATCCCGCAAATTGCGGCGAATCTGACAAAGAGCGGTACCGCAAAGCCGCCGGTTTGTTGTCCGGTATGCGGAGAGCAGACAAGCCTGAAGATTGAAAATGAAGTAAAGTCTCTGTACTGTGTCAATGCAGAATGTCCGGCGAAAAAGGTAAAATCCATTGCCCACTTTGTCACCAGAGATGCCATGAACATCGAGGGACTGTCGGAGGCTACCATCGAGAAGTTCTTAAATGAAAAGATTATTACGAAAGCAGCGGATTTGTTCCGGCTGACGGACCATAAAGAGACCATCACTACCATGGAAGGTTTCGGAGAAAAGTCTTATGCAAATCTCATTGCTTCCGTGGAAGCGGCAAAGACGGTGACACCGGCCAGATTTTTGTATGCCCTTGGTGTGCCGAACATCGGCGTGTCCACCGCAAAGGTAATTTGTCGTTCCTTTGAGGAAGATATTGAGCGCGTTATGAACGCTACGGTAGAGGAACTGGTAACGGTAGAGGGCATCGGTGAAGTAATTGCAGAAGCTTTTGTAGAGTATTTTGCAACAGAAACGAACCGAAAAGATGCAGAAGAATTGCTGTCTCTTGTGACCTTAGAGCGTCCGGCAGCAACGCTTGCGTCAGATATTGCCGGGAAAACCTTTGTCATTACCGGAAAGGTCTTTCAATTTGACGGACGTTCCGCACTGAAAGCCTTTATCGAAGAACGGGGCGGCAAGGTGGCAGGAAGTGTATCCGCAAAGACGGACTATTTGATTAACAATGATTCGACTTCCCAGTCGTCGAAAAATAAAACAGCAAGAGAGTTAAATGTACCTGTCATTACGGAAGAGGAATTCTTAGCGTTGGCAGGAGGAAAGGAAGAGTAATATGCCTGTTAAAGTAAGTAATGATTTGCCTGTAAAGAAAATACTGGAAGCGGAGAATATATTTGTTATGGATGAGAGCCGTGCTATGACACAGGATATCCGTCCGCTGCGAATTGCGATTTTAAATCTGATGCCCCTTAAGGAAGATACGGAGCTTCAACTTCTCCGCAGTTTTTCCAATACGCCCCTTCAGATTGAGGTGACCTTTTTAACTACGGCAAGCTATGTGGGAACCAATACTCCCCTCAGTCATTTGGAACAGTTTTATATGACATTTGAGGATGTGAAAGATAAGAAGTTTGACGGCCTCATTATTACGGGCGCTCCGGTGGAACAGATGGAGTTTGAGGATGTGGCTTATTGGGAGGAATTAAAGGAGATTATGGACTGGTCCGAGACCAATGTGACCTCCACCCTTCATATTTGCTGGGGCGCGCAGGCAGGACTGTTTCATCATTACGGGGTGCACAAGGAAATGCTTTCTTCTAAGCTATCCGGTGTATACCGTCATAGGGTTTTAAATCGTAAGGAGCCGCTTGTTCGCGGTTTTGATGATGAGTTTTTTGCGCCGCATTCCCGTTATACCGGAATTTCCAAGGAGGATGTGGAAAAGAGCGGAGTGTTTACTGTTTTGGCGGAAAGTGAGGAGGCAGGTTACTTTATCCTGCTTGCGGAGGGCGGAAAGAACATCTTTGTTCTGGGTCATCCGGAGTATGACCGTCTGACCTTAGATAAAGAATACAAGCGTGATGTGGCAAAGGGCATCAATCCGGACATTCCGGTAAATTACTATCCGGACAACGACCCGGAAAAGAAGCCGCTGCTTATGTGGCGTTCCCATGCCAATGCGCTGTATTCCAACTGGTTGAATTACTATGTTTATCAAAATACATCGTATGAGTGGTAGGTGATACTGTGTTTCGGATCGTGATTTGTGAGGATGAAAAGGCGCAAAGAGAATATTTAACCGGTCTTATAGAACGTTGGAATGTAATATCCGGGGAAAAGGTTTCGGCGGATGCCTATACTTCCGCTGAACAGTTTCTTTTTGAAACGGAAGGGAAAGCAACCTACGACCTGCTTCTTTTGGATATCCAGATGGGTCATATGAACGGTGTGGAGCTGGCACGGAAGGTTAGGGAACAAGATACAAAAGTTAAAATTATATTTCTGACCGGTATCAAAGACTATGCCATTGAAGGGTACGAAGTAGGTGCGGTACGGTATCTTCTAAAGCCCGTAAAGGAAGCAGTGCTTTTCTCTCTTTTGGATAAGCTTTGTGAAGAAACGAAAGAGCAGAAAGAAGACTACTTTTTGTTTCAGGCAGGCGGTGTGACGAATCGTGTTCCGTATTCTGAGATTTTATATGCGGAGGCAGACGGGCATTATGTGGTGTTGAAAACAGCCTGTCCGGAGAAAAAAGGACAGATGAAGGAATGGAAGTGGAAGGAGAATATATCCTCACTTTCCGAATCTTTAGAGGCAAAGGGCTTCTTTTTATTTCGGCGCGGCCTATATGTAAATCTTGCAAAGGTGGAGCAAATCGGAAAGACGGAGTGTGTCTTGGAAAACGGAGAAGTACTGCCGGTGAGTAAGGCGAGATATCAGGCGTTAAACGAGGCATTTATTGCATATTACAAAGGGGAATGAGAATGGACGGTAAATTCTGGCTAATCCTACTCGGTGTGGTTCTTGCGACAGCAGGGCTTTCGGTAGTAATAACCGTAAAGCTTGTGATCCACGTTCAGGAAAAGCGCATCGGGGAATATCAGGATAAGGTGTTAAAGACCCAGCGGGACGAGGTACAGAGTATTTATCGTACCATGCGGGGCTGGCGGCACGATTATCACAACCATATGCAGACCATAAAGGCCTACCTTTCCATGGGACAGGTGGAGGAGACATTAACGTATCTGGACCATTTGGAGGAAGACTTAGATGCCATCGATATTGCTATCCGCACCGGGAATGTCAGTGTGGATGCCATTGTCAGCAGTAAGCTTTCCGTGGCGGCAAAAAAGCAGATTGCAGTGGATTGTACCGCGAAGATGCCGGAACAAGTGCGGGTGACGGATGTGGATTTGTGCACTGTCCTTGGAAATCTTCTGGACAATGCCATTGAGTCCTGTGAAAAAGTGCCGGAGGAGAAGCGGTTTATCCGCCTTTACATAGGAGTGTTTAAGAGGCAGTTATATCTTTCCGTAACCAATGCGACGGCAGAAAGCCGCAGAAAGAAGCTTTCCGAGCTTGTCAGCGAAAAGCAGGGAAGTCACGGCTTCGGACTGCGCCGGATTGATTTGGTGGCGGAGAAGTATCACGGCTTTGTGAACAGGAAGAATGAGCCGGGAGTGTTTGCAACAGAGGTAATGCTACCATTGTAGAACAACAATCCGAAACCGTACGTAGTTATGCAAATAACAAAATCAGAATGAAATTTCGTGCACGGAATCGACCATTTCGTGCACTTTTTATGTGATAGTGAAATCGGTATGATAGGATATACCCGATAAGAAGAACCGGAAGAAAAACGGTTCGGAATTGCAAGGAGGAACTATGGAAGGGGAAGAAAAGAGAAAAGGGAAAGTGAAGAGAAATAAAAACGCATGCGGGTCGCTTCTGAGTAATGTCATTCTTGTGAATAAAACATTATTTAAGAATTACCCCGAGACGATATTTCTGACGCCGGTGTATATGATATGCCGGGTGGCATTGCCGCTTTTGACGGCCTTTATTCCTTCGGTGGCGATTGCGGCTATTACAGAGAGGGATACAAAGCGTTTTTTGATTTGGATGTTGGGAATCCTGATGGCGGAAGCGATGGCGTACGTTGTTTTGAGTTATTCAAGAATGACTTTGATGAACCGTCGCGTTTATACGAGACTTAAGGTGTTTTTCTTGGGTTATGTTAGGAAAAGTCTGACTACGGATTATACGAATCTGGAACCGGCAAACTGTCAGGCGGAATTCAAAAAAGGTGCAAAAGCGGTGATAGGTAATAATTACGGACCGGAGAAGCTGATGACAGAGTCGGTGGAGTTTGTGCTTCATCTGATTGGATTGTTTACCTTCGGAACCGTAGTGTTTACATTGGATTACCGGATTTTGCTGATTCTGCTGCTTATGTTTGTGTTGGATATGGTACTTCGGGGATATGCGGTGAGATATGATAACGAACATCGGATTATTTTGTCGGAGGTACATAGAAGGCAAGAGTATCTGGAACAAGGAAGTCTTTCTCTGGCAGCGGGAAAGGATGTCCGGGTATACGGCATGGAGGGTTGGTTTCATCAAATACTGGAGAATATTTCGGCGGAGGTAAGAGTATATGCGAAGAAGTCGGGAATTCGTTGGTTCTTTCCTTCTTTGGGAAATCAAATTTGTGTGGTGGCACAGG
>JAFTPY010000084.1 GCA_017463035.1 Lachnospiraceae bacterium | reverse complement strand
TCCGGAAATCCGCATGGGAAAAGGAATCGAAGTAAACACCTCCGTTATCGACAGAGGAGGCCATGTGTTACCGCATCCCAGCATTATTCGTCGTTATCGGGAGTTGGGCGGGCAGATTATTACTATCGGATCAGATGCGCATAAGGCGCAAAATGTGGGTGCGTATATAAAAGAGGCTGTAGAGATTATTAAAAATGCGGGTTTTGAGGAGATTACGTTATTCAAAATGAGAGAGCCGTTCTTTGTATGTATTTCAAGTACTGATTCCGAATGAAGCATGGAGAAACAGAGAATAAAATTATATATAAGTGTGAAAAGAAACCGTCTCCGGGCTTTGTTCGGAGACGGTTCTTGTTTTCTTAATTCAACTTCTCATCATACTGTGCTCTGCAACCACCGATGTACTTCGGGCGGGTACGGGCTGCCAAAAGATTTGCTTCCCCGATTTGTTTTATACTGAGACGGAGCGGAACGGCCACTTTCTTTAAGTGCATACCGATTAAGGTGCCGCCGATGTCAAGACCTGCGTCGGCTTTGATTTCTTCTAAGGCTACCGGGTCGGACAGTCTCGCATAGAGGGCGGTGGCAAAGGAGCCGCCTGCCTTCGGTTGCGGAACTACGTTTACCGGCTCGGCAAACGGCACTGCGGCCCGTTCTACAATAATCGCACGGTTTAAATGTTCACAGCACTGGGCTGCTAAGTAGATACCCTTTTCGGTGCATACGGACAGAATGCCTTCCACCATATCCACGGCCACCTCCGGGCGGGAGTCGGTGCCGATTTTGGAACCGCATACTTCACTTGTAGAACAGCCTACCACAAGGATTTGACCTTTCTTTAAGCCTGCTGCTTCGATAAGCTCCCGAGCGGCAGCCATACATTGTTCTTTTATTTCAGACATAGGAATACCTCGCTTTCTTTCATCCCTATTTTAGCACATTTTATCGGATTGTCAATGTGAACCGATAGGTAAAACGCGCAATTGACAAGGAATCTTTAAAACGGTAAAATATGGATAGTGATATAAGGGGAGGTGTACTTGTGAAAGTAATTATGATGATTGTTTCTTTGATAATGTCGGTATGCTTCGGAGATGTGGGAGGGATATCGTTTCCGGGACTTGACGGCATGTTTGGCAAAAAGGAAGTTGTAAAGGTGCAAATTACACCGATGCCGAAGCCTACGGAGGCACCGGGAATTACGGAGGCGCCAAGGGTGACACAACCACCGAAACCAACGACCAAACCGAAGCCGACGGCTACGCCGAAAATCAACACAGAAGGCGCGGAGCTGAATATTTTTTGCTATAATGCCGGTCTTAAGAATGTAATGGAAAACTATTATGAGGTGTATATCCGGATTGACGATACTACGGGAAGAATCGGTGAGGTAGAGGTAAACTGGATCATCCCGGCAATAGGAGAAGATTATTACGGACCGCTGTTAGAAAAACTCCGGACAGAAAAGGTTGCGGCACCGGAAGATAGAATCGATTTGTTTATGATTGAGCCGGAATACGGACAAAAGTTCATTGAAGAAGGGGTTACCGTCTCCGTGCGGGAGCTGGGAATCTCCCCGGCACGGTATTCGGATATGTACGAATATACGTTATGGACGATGGCCGACAGGCAGGGAGATCCACATGGATTGACCTGGGAGTGCTGCCCGGGCGTTCTGTTTTATAACTGTGAGATTGCGGAGGAGGTGTTCGGCACCTCGGATCCGGTGGTAATCCAGAGCTATGTAAGAGATTGGGATAGCTTTTTGAAAACGGCGGAGATTCTGGAAGAAAAAGGGTATCGGATGATTTCCTCGATTTATGACAGCTACCGTGTTTATGCGGAGAACATGAATTTTTGTTGGGAAAAGGGCGGTTACCTGTGCAGAGACGACAATGTGGAGCGTTGGGCGTCGGATGCAAAGAATCTTCTGGAACTGGGAGCCGCCGGCACGTATGAACCGTGGGTGGATGCGGAATGGTATGAGGACTGGATTCCGGATAGCAAGGTGTTTTGTTATTTCGGAACAGAGTGGTTTATGGACACTTGCGATGCTCATTTGACTACCTTTGAGGATTGTTCCGTGAAGGATGTCTGGGGTGCAGTCAAGGGCCCGCAGAGTTTTTCCTGGGGTGGCGGATATTTGTGTGCAGCCAACGGGACGGACAATCCGGAACTGGCAAAAACGGTATTGGCGGACATTACTACAAGTGAGAAGCTGTTACGTAAAATTGCTACAGAGGAGAACACCTTTGTAAATAATGAAAATGTAATGGCGGAAGCGGAAAAAGCCGGGGCAAAGGAAGATGCAGTAAAGAATGCTGCGGATTACACCGTGCAAAACCGAAATATGATTACTTTGTACAGGGAAAGTGCCGAGGCTATCGACGGCAGCCATAAGTCAGCTTACGACATAGAATGTAACGAGTTGTTCCAAGAGACCATGAAGCTGTATTTTGACGGAACGGTTGCTACGGTGGAAGAAGCGGTTAAGATATTCCGTCAGACCATGAAGGATACATATCCGGAGTTGATTGTGGAACACTAAAAAGGAAAAAGGAGGCAATAGATATGAGTTTAAATCAGAATGCATTATTTCAAATCGGGTATGGGTTATACCTTGTGGCAGCCAATGAAAACGGAAAGGACAATGCCTGTATTGTAAATACGGTAATGCAGGTGACCCAGAATCCGATTCGTTTGCTGGTCAGCATCAGTAATCAGAATTTAACCCATGATATGATAAAGAATACCGGAAAACTGACAGTCTCCGTATTGACGGAGAAAACACCGTTTTCGGTATACAGCCACTTCGGATATCAGAGTGGCAAGAAAGTAGATAAGTTCGAGGATTTTGAGGATGTTACCCGGTGTGCCAACGGTTGTTATCGTCTGAACCGTAACAGCAGTGCTTATTTCTGTGGTACCGTGTGTGACAGCTTTGTGCTGGATACCCACACCATGTTTTTGGTGGACGTAACGGATGCGGACATTGTAAGCACCCAGACACCGGTAACCTATGATTTCTATCAGAAGTATGTAAAGCAGCCGTACAAGCCGGTGGCAAAAAAAGTTGTCGGACAGACGAACACGGATGGGACAAATGCAGATGTCGGAAACGGAAACAGTACCAATGCTGCAAAGGCTGAGGGAGCAGACGGAACGAAAACCAACTCCTACGTTTGCAAGATCTGTGGCTATGTATACGAAGGCGAGTCTTTACCGGAGGATTATATCTGTCCGATTTGTAAACACGGTGCGGCGGATTTTGAGCAGATATAACGCAACATAAAAAAGAAGAACAAAAGCAGCAAAAGCACAAAAAGATGGCAAGAAACACAGGATAACGGCAGGGAGATTGCGTATGGGGAAACTACTTGGCTTTTTGATGAGAACATTCTTTATGGTATTGGCTGTAGGGCTGACAAACTTCGGCTCTATAAGGATAGAACTGCAGGAGGAGGTCAAGGCACCGTTAAAACGGATTAAGGATGCTTCCTATCAGTACGAAGGAGAACCGCAGAATGTAAAGTTTTACGAGAATGAAACCAATGTTTTTTATTATTATGAGCCCATTGACGAGTTTGTGACCGTAATTTACGAAGATAACTCGACGCAGCGTGTAGGAGAGGCGTTACGGGACGGCAGAATCGTGCCGGAGGATTTGGATTACTACGGGGTAGATTATTTTACGGAATCGAAGGTGGTTGAAAACATTATAGAAGATACAGGAGGACAGGCTTTTCCTTGTGTCGTAGTAGCGTTCTACTATGATACGAGATTCCGATATGAATTCGGTGCCCCGTACAGCGACTATATTACCGTGTATTTTAAGGACGGGACGGAGATGAACGTGGTGGACGCACTGGAACAGGGGAAAATATTTATCAAAGACCTGGATGAATTCGGAATCAATTACTTTCGGGAAAAACGCGGGAGCAATTAATGAAATGATTCGCGGAATAAAATAAATTCCCGTTATTGACAAATATCCCGCACAATCTTATAATGGACAATAGCTATGTGCGCACAGAAAATAAGTAGCGCACGAAAGGAGATAAAACAGTGAAGAAGCACGGTTTGAATGATTTAAGAAGAATGTATTTGGAGTTTTTTGAGAGCAAGGATCATCTTCGTTTGAAGAGCTTTTCCTTGATTCCGCATAACGATAAGAGTTTGTTGTTGATTAACTCCGGTATGGCGCCGATGAAGCCTTATTTTACCGGGCAAGAGATTCCG
>JAFTPY010000083.1 GCA_017463035.1 Lachnospiraceae bacterium | reverse complement strand
ATGCACAGAGACTTCAGATGCAGGGCCTTAGCTTAGACCAGTACTTCAAGTTCACCGGTATGACCGCAAACAGCTTCATGGAGAACTTAAAGCCGCAGGCATTAAAGAGAATTCAGTGCAGACTTGTTCTTGAGGCTGTTGTAAAGGCTGAGAACATTGAGGTATCCGAGGAAGAGCTGGATAAGGAGTTCGATACCATGGCTCAGAATTACCGGATGGAAAAGGATAAGCTTATCGAGCTGGTGGGCGAAAAGGAAAAGGAACAGATTAAGATGGATATCGCAGTACAGAAGGCTGTAGACTTTGTACGCGACGCTGCAAAAGAAAAGTAAACCAGAATTAACATAAGGGATGTTCCGCATGGGCATCCCTTCGTTGCAAGGAAGGAGTTTTGTATTATGAGTTTAGTGCCTTATGTATTGGAACAGACCGCAAAGGGCGAGCGTACCTATGATATTTATTCCAGATTATTAAAGGATCGTATTATTTTCCTGGGAGAGGAAGTAAACGATGTGACCGCAAGCCTTGTGGTTGCCCAGCTTTTGTTTTTGGAAAGCGAGGATCCGAAGCGGGATATCAGTTTATATATTAACAGTCCGGGCGGTTCCGTAACCGCAGGTATGGCAATTTACGATACCATGCAGTATATTAAGTGCGATGTTTCTACCATTTGTATCGGTATGGCTGCCAGCATGGGCGCATTCCTGCTTGCAGGCGGTGCCAAGGGCAAACGTTTTGCTCTTCCGAATGCGGAGGTTATGATTCACCAACCGTCCGGCGGTGCAAGAGGTCAGGCAACCGAGATTGAAATTGCGGCAAAGAATATTTTAAGAACGAGACAGAAGTTAAATGAGATTCTTGCTGCAAATACCGGAAAACCGATTGAGGTAATTGCGGTAGATACCGAGCGTGATAACTACATGACTGCGGAAGAGGCTGTAGCTTACGGTTTAATCGACAGTGTTATTACGAATCGATAATATCAGATAATAGTTGAGGAGAATCTAAAGTGGCAAATAAGACAGATGACAGACAGAATATTTGCTGTTCTTTCTGCGGAAAACCGCAAAAGCAGGTACGAAAAATGATTTCCGGACCGTCCGGTGTTTATATTTGTGATGAATGTATCGAGCTTTGTGCGGAATTGGTAGATGAGTTGGACAGAGATGATGAGTTCCGTGAAGAGAACGAAGCAGGGATTAACCTGCTGAAGCCGATGGAAATCAAAGCCTTTTTGGATGAATACGTAATCGGTCAGGAGGATGCGAAGAAGGTACTTGCGGTATCCGTATACAATCATTACAAGCGCGTGCTGATGCAGCCGAGCATGGACGTGGAACTGCAAAAGTCCAATATTTTAATGATCGGTCCGACCGGTAGCGGTAAGACGTATCTTGCCCAGACCTTAGCAAAGCTGTTAAACGTGCCGTTTGCGATTGCAGATGCAACCGCGCTGACGGAGGCCGGCTATGTGGGTGAAGACGTAGAGAATATTTTGTTAAAGCTGATTCAGGCGGCGGATTTTGATATTGAGCGTGCGGAGCACGGCATTATCTATATCGATGAGATTGATAAGATTACCCGTAAGTCCGAGAATGTGTCCATTACCCGCGATGTATCCGGTGAAGGCGTACAGCAGGCTTTGTTAAAGATTTTAGAGGGTACGGTAGCTTCCGTACCGCCACAGGGCGGGAGAAAGCATCCGCATCAGGAGTTGTTGCAGATTAATACGACCAATATCCTGTTTATTTGCGGAGGTGCTTTCGACGGTCTGGAAAAGATTGTAGAGGCCAGAACCGGACATAAATCCATGGGCTTCAATGCGGAAATCGGTGACGGTTTAGAACGGAAGATCGGTGATATGTTCCGTCAGGTAATGCCGCAGGATTTGGTGAAATTCGGTTTGATTCCGGAATTTATCGGTCGTGTGCCGGTAACGGTGGCGCTGGATATTCTGGATGAGGATGCCTTGGTTCGTATTTTGGCGGAGCCGAAGAATGCGCTTACCAAGCAGTATCAGCGCATTTTCGAATTAGACGGCGTGGAGTTGGAATTCGAGGAAGAGGCACTTCGTGTCATCGCAAGACGTGCGGTGGAGCAAAAGACCGGTGCCAGAGGTCTGCGTTCCATTATGGAGAATATCATGATGGATACCATGTATCGTGCACCTTCGGATGAGAGTATCTTAAAGTGCATTGTTACGAAGGAAGCAGCAGAGGGAACCGAGGAGCCGACCTTGGAGATTGCCGAGCAGAGAAAACGTTCTCTTTCCAAAAAGGCGGGGAGCCGCACAGATGAGAGTGCGTAATCGATAGAGTAAAGGTGATAGAATGAGTGATGAAATAAAACTTATGCCGCTTGTGGCACTGCGCAATGTCGCAGTGCTTCCCGGCATGCTGGTTCATTTTGACGTAAATCGTAAAATCAGTGTTCAGGCCATAGAACAGGCGATGAAATCCGACCAGATGATTTTTGCGGTCATGCAGAAGGATGCGTCCGTAGACGAGCCGACCATTGACGATTTGTATCCGGTAGGCTGTGTGGCACGTATTAAGCAGATTATTAAATTGCCGGGAAATCTGGTCCGTGTGCTGATTACGGGCGAACAGCGAGGAGAGCTTGACTATTTGGTGAGTGTCTCCCCTTATTTTTCTGCACAGATTACGGTTACCGAGCAGGAAAAAGCTACGATGTATTCCGCGGTGGAGCAGCGTGCCATGGCCGGTACTTTGCATGATCTGCTGGATGTATATTTTTCCGTAAACAATAAGCTTGGGAAGGATATTGCGGAGCAGTTGTCCGGTGCGACAGAGATTGACCGTTTCATGGAGCAGATAATTGCCATGATTCCGTTGACCGTAATTCAGCGTCAGGCTCTTTTGGAAGAACGGGAGTTTTTTCCGCGCTTTGAATTGTTAGCACAGATTCTGGCCAATGAAATCGAAGAGCTTCGTATCCGCAAGGATTTACAGACGAAGGTCAAGGCAAAGGTAGAGAAGAATCAGAAGGAATATGTGCTGAGAGAGCAGATGAAGGTTATTCGCGAGGAGTTGGGAGAGAGCAATGAAGCGGATGAATTTGTAAAAAAAGCAGAGGCTTTGGAAGCGCCTGCAGAAATCAAGGAAGCGATTTTAAAAGAAATCGAACGATATAAACGTCTCGGTGGTGCGGCATCCGAGGGTGCGGTGGCACGGACCTATATCGAGACCTTACTTTCCATGCCATGGGATAAGGCGACGCAGGAGAATTTTGCTCTTTCGGAAGCAAAAAATATTTTAGAGCGTGACCATTACGGGATGAAAAAGGTAAAGGAACGCATTTTACAGTATCTCGCTGTCAGAAAACGTACGGGGACGGCCGGCGGAACGATTCTGTGTCTGGTGGGACCGCCGGGTACCGGTAAAACCTCCGTGGCACATTCTGTGGCAGAGGCTTTGGGAAAGAAATATATTCGTGTATGCTTAGGCGGAGTTCGGGACGAGGCGGAAATCCGCGGTCACAGACGTACCTATATCGGTGCCATGCCGGGACGAATTGCAGCCGGTATCAAGCAGGCGGGTGTAAAAAATCCGTTGATGCTGTTGGATGAAATCGATAAAGTCGCAAGTGACTATAAGGGTGATCCGAGTGCGGCACTTTTGGAGGTGTTGGATCCGGAGCAGAATTCCCGATTTATGGATCACTATTTAGATTTACCGTTGGATTTGTCTGAGGTTCTCTTTATTGCGACGGCAAATACCCTGGACACCATACCGAGACCGCTTCTTGACCGTATGGAGGTCATTGAACTGTCCAGCTATACGGAGGCGGAGAAGTTCTTTATTGCAAAGAAGCATCTGCTTAAGAAGCAGTTAAAGAAAAACGGCCTTACCTTAAAGGAATTAAAGGTGACGGACGGGGCTCTTCGTGGCGTTATCAGCGGCTATACGAAAGAAGCAGGAGTGCGTAAGCTGGAGCAGAAGCTTAACGAACTTTGCCGGAAGGCGGTATGGAAGATTGATGCGGAGGAAGAGACTCCGGAGCTTCCGGTGAAAATCGGTGAGAAGGACTTGTTTTCCTATCTCGGAAAGCAGAAGTATCGCAAGGATACGGTGGAGAAGAAGCCGCAGACCGGAATGGTACGGGGTCTTGCATGGACCAGCGTGGGCGGCGATACACTTGAAATTGAAGTGAATGTGATGCCGGGCAAGGGCGGTATTACCCTGACCGGTAAGTTAGGTGATGTCATGAAAGAGTCTGCACAGACGGCGTTGTCCTATGTGAGAGCGTATTGCGGCGACACTCTTGAACAGGAGTATTTCGAGAATCATCAGATTCACATTCATGTACCGGAGGGTGCTGTGCCGAAGGACGGACCGTCTGCGGGAATTACCATGGCGACGGCAATTTACTCCGCGGTTACCGGGGAAAAGGTATTGCCGGATGTGGCAATGACCGGCGAGGTAACGCTTCGCGGTCGTGTACTTCCCATCGGAGGCCTGAAAGAAAAGCTCTTAGCGGCAAAGCAGGCCGGTGTAAAGAAGGTACTGGTACCACAAAAGAACGAGGCGGATGTGGCGGAGCTTGAGGCTGAGATTACCAAGGGACTTACCATTGTGTTTGTGTCGGAAATGCAGGAAGTGCTTGCGGAAGCTTTAGTGAAGTAAAAAGAATTCTTACGATACGGTGAAGAGGCCTCCGTAAGAGGAAGGAGAACTTTGATGAATGTAACAAAAGT
>JAFTPY010000009.1 GCA_017463035.1 Lachnospiraceae bacterium | reverse complement strand
TAATTCTTCCTCCGTAATCAAGGAATTTTCATGCAAATAAGTCAAATAACCATCATACGCAAACACATCTCCATATTTGCTCATAAACGTACCATACTCTGTTGGATATACAGAAAATTCCTCCCCCTCAGTTTGCACTATCTCGTCCTCGCATACGGCATCTACATTTACTTTTATTTTTTGGAATTTTGCCTTATCATAGTCTAACACAATCTTATCTTTAGTACAACATGTATCCAACGAAAAATCAAGTGCTACTTCAGCCCCCTCCTTATTGTACTCAACTCTCTTTTCTTTCCCCTTAGGCAAATTAAGTCCTTCCGATGATTCAAAAGTTACTACCGTGTAGTCATATTTCTCCAAAGAATCCAAGTGAAAATCATAACATATTTCATTTTGATTTTCATACCGAATTGTTTCATCTACCGATCTTAACTTGACTTTTGAACGATTATTCTTCTCCTTTTTTCCGATTATATTGTGCTTTCCTTTCGAATTCACCCCCATATCATAATTAACTTCCTTCTCTTGTTTGTGTTCTACGATGTATTCACTGCTTTCCCATGCATATGCCGAATATTCAGCTCCTGTGAACAATGTCAATAACACCAATGCTGCCGATGTAATTTGTTTTATTCCTCTTCTCATAATCCTTCTCCCTTGTTATATTTTCGCGCGCACTTTTATTGTACCCCCTCGTATTCAACAATTCAATTTTCATCCCACAAACGACACTTTTTTTCCACAAACGACAAAAAGCTCTGTCCGGATAACGTTTTTATCCAAACAGAACTCTTTCATCTAACATTGTCCGATTTATTTCCTTTACATAAACCGGCACAATAGAATCGGTAAAAATATTGCCGGTACAAAATTCATTACCTTAAATTTCGAGATTCCCAACATATTCATGGCAAGGCCGATAATAATCACATTCCCGACACAGTTCATTTCCGCAATGACCGGGTCCGTTAAAAACGGCTCGATAAACTGTGCCAAAAGGGTAATACTTCCCTGATACAAAAACAAAAGGCTTGCGGAAAGCATAACCCCTGCCCCCAACGTCGATGCAAAAATAATCGCCGCCACAAAGTCCAACACAGACTTCGCATATAACGTCTCGTGATTGCCGGTAAGGCCGCTTTGCAGGGAACCTACAATCGCCATTGCTCCCACACAGAACAAGAGACTGGAGGTTACAAAGCCCTCTGCAAGGGAAACCTTTCGAACCGAAATCCCTTCTTTCGATTCCGTCACCTCTCCGTCTGTTTCCGCCTCATACCCTTCGATGCTTTCCACCGCCATCGCCTTCTTACCGGTAAACTTTCGTTCCAAAAATTTCCCCAAACGATCAATTTTATCATCCAAATCCACCGCTTCTCCGAGAATCGTACCCACTACCATAGACACAATCAGCACCAGCGTGTTTTCGCCTGCAAGGCAACCGCTGATGCCGATATAAAGGGTACAAAGTCCCAAACCGACCATCAACGTATCCGCCATCTTCTTCGGAAGGCCTTTCTTTAAAAGCAAACCGATTGCACCGCCGATTACAATTGCCGCCGAATTAACTAATGTACCTAACATATTTCTTTCCCTCAAAAAGCATATTTAAGATGTATCTCTCTTTCCCTCGTAAGGAGCTTTTCCACAGAACAACTTCTTCCGTTACACACGGAAGAAGTTAAGATTCCGATCCAAATCATTTGCAAGCGCACTAAGCTGCTGCGACACACCGGCCAGCTCCTGAATGGTATTCGTAAGCTCGGACATAGACGCCATGGTTTCCTCTGTGGAAGCTGCATTTCCCTCCGAAATTTCCGAAAGATTCACAATCACATGCTCCACCTCTTCCTTGGATGCATTACATTCCGTCGTATGACTGCTGAACTCCTGTGTAGCCGCATTGGACTTCCGTACATCATCCTCAAGCACCGCAAATTGCTCCTGCGTCTGCTTTAATTTCTCCTTCTGTGTTTCCATAATCGCCGTAACTTCACCAACAATTGCCACTGTCATGGCAGCCTCTTGTGTTACGTCGCGAATAATTCCCTGAATAATCTCCGTAGAGGAAGCCGACTGCTCCGCAAGCTTCTTAATTTCCGTCGCAACCACTGCAAAGCCCTTACCCGCTTCACCGGCTCTTGCCGCCTCAATACTTGCATTCAGAGAAAGTAAATTGGTCTGCTCTGCAATGGAATTAATCAACTCCGTAGCCTCACTGATTCTCTTTACAGACTCATTGGTCTTATGAATCTGCTGGGATACCTGCGAGAATGCATCTACCGTCTTTGTATTCGTCGTATTTAACTCCTCCATAAATACGGCAGACTCCCTGCTCACGCGACTCATTTCCTCAACCGCAGCTTCTAACTGTCCCACATTATCAAGCATTGCCGCAAACGCATTTCCCATATCGCTCATCTTTACGGAAGCCGTATCCACCTCACCTGCCTGCGTTGTCGCACTCGTTGAAACCTCTTCTACAGCTTTTTCAATTTCCAGTGAGGTGTTCTTGCTGGCACTCGCCATACGATCCAGGTTTGTTCCGCAATCCTTCATAACCTCAGACATATTCTTTAAGGTCTCAATGATTCCGGACAGCTTATCAAGGAAGCCGTTCAAATAAAGACCGAATGCAGAAAACTCATCCTTACCGGAAACATCCGCACGTACATTTAACTGCCCGTCCGTTACCGCAACAAGCGTATTCTTAAACTTCTTTACACTGTTACTCATGCTCCGGCTGATAAACAATGTAATCACTACAAGCAACACCGCACAACCGATACCGATGAGAAGAATCGTCGAATACAGCTTTGCCTTTTCTGCCTCCGTATTCTCTGCAATCTTCGCACGAACGGAATCCGACAAGCCCGTCACCTGCTCTGAAAGTGCAATATTCTCCTTCTTTAATGCAATGACACTGTTGTCAATCTGATTAATCTCCAAAAACGTTGCCTTCTTCGCATTCAGGTATTCCACCAGCTGCTTCTTCTTTGCCTCATCGTTAATATAAGTTTCCGCTGCCGCAATCACTTCGTCAAACAATGCCGTTAACGTTGCAGCTTCTGCCTTCACATCGCTTCCTTCGACTACCTTCTTGGTATACGTCGCGAACTGCTCCGCAAACTTTGTCATCGCACCGTTAAAATCATACAAACGGCACGGCGTTACACGCGTAGAAAGGCCGGTGTAATCTTCTAACTTATCCGTTTCTACATACAAGTCATAGGAAATCGTATCGAACTCATTCCATGCATAAGACTGTATCGGAATTGCAAGATAAACCTCTTCCCAAGCACCGTTTGCCGAGGAGAAGTTTGCGGAAGCATAAAAGCTTCTTGTTCCGTCAAAATCTTCAACCGCCGTCTTTGTAATCACACCGTAAGAACCGCTTAAGCTACCGCTGTTCACTGCACTCATGTCAAACGGAACCGCTTCGTTTCCTTTATAAAAGGTCAGATTACTTACATAAACATCTCCCTTATATTCTACCGCCGTACCGGATACACGTAAAATCAACAAATCACGCTTTCCGTTTCCCGGCAGCTCGCTGCTGTAAGAAAACTTACCGTAATTCTTTCCGTTTATCGATACTGTCGGAAGAGCACCCGGAATATCCATCGTCTTGGAGTCTACCCAGGTATCATCCGTGGTCTGACTTAAAATATTACCGATTCTTCCGTCATTCAGCTTATACGTTGCATATTTTCCGGCGGAGCCGGTATATCCCCGGGTCTGTCCCATCTCACGAATCTGAACATAATTCTCTTTAAATGCCGCAATGGTTTCTTCCATCTGCTTCAAATCGGCATCATACTGTTT
This sequence comes from Lachnospiraceae bacterium, assembly GCA_017463035.1. Taxonomy (GTDB): domain Bacteria; phylum Bacillota; class Clostridia; order Lachnospirales; family Lachnospiraceae; genus SIG307. The sequence goes on along the minus strand of JAFTPY010000009.1, from coordinate 2,372 downwards.
TCCGGAAAGTTTTTTTGCTTCCTCCACATTAGCTGCCATTGCATCCAGATTGGTCACAATGCTCTCCAAATAGGAGTCCTGCAAAAAGTATAAGAAAGAGGTTTCTAAGCTCTTATTCTCATACTGATGAAGATTTACCTCGTTAATCTCGGACAAAATCTCATTATTCTTACCGGTCTTATTTACTGCGGAAATCCCCACATAACCCAGAATAAATGCCGAAACCAGCGCAACCGCTCCCATCAGGACAACCTTACCCTTAATGCTCTGCAAAAAGGCCGCCTTCGTTCCCTTCGGCATAGCGTTTACCTTATGTACATTCTTTTCCTTTGTCCTCTTCATACAATTATCCTTTCTTCTGTGAAATCGCCCTCGGATTACCCATCTTTTTTACTACCTATAATTCACTTATAACATCTTTAAAAACAGATTGCAAGCACTTTTGATACTTTTATGTCAATCCAATAAAGTAAAATGCCGTTTGCATGATTTTTCCTCAAACCACGCAAACGGCACAATATCATTTTATTCTCACTTCTTTTCCACGCCGATGGTCACCGTTTCACCGTTCAAATCCCATTCCTTTACAAAGCCGTCGGTGCTGCCGAATACCAGGCTGTCTGCCAGTACTACGGACTTCACTTCCGCTTCGTTCTTTGCGAACAAGTCAGCCAGCTTGTCGTTACCGGTCACATACAAGGTGATGTGGTCCATAACCTCAAAGCCTGCTTCCTTACGCATGGTCTGTACCTTAGAAATAAGCTCTCTTACATAACCCTCTTCGATAAGCTCCGGGGTCAGGTTCGTATCAAGCACTACGGTCACACCGCCGTCTGCCTCGGATACATAGCCTTCCTTCTGAGCAGATTCGATTAACAGGTCTTCAGCGGTCAAATCTTCTGCTACGCCCTCTACGGTAACAGTGAGCTTTCCGGTGTTGTTCAGCTCATCCATAGCTGCGTTTCCGTCAAGCTCCGTGAGTACGGTACGCAGTGCATTTAAGCGGCTGCCGAAACGCTTACCGAGGGTCTTTAACTGCGGCTTAAAGGTATAGGAGGTGAAATCACGTACGTCGGTGGTAAATGCCACGTTCTTTACGTTAAGCTCGTCGGCAATAATCTCGTTGAAGAATGCCGGTAACTCGCCCTCCTCGGACTTTACATACATGGTGCCGATCGGCTGACGCTGCTTGATGTTTGCGGTATTTCTTGCCGCACGACCGAGAACAACGATACCCAGCACGCGCTCCATATTATCCTCTAAGTTCTTATCAATCCAGGAAAGCTTCACCTCCGGGAAATCACAAAGGTGTACACTCTCCGGAGCGGTCTTATCCAGACTGCAAACAAGGTTGCGGTAGATTTCCTCTGCCATAAACGGAATCATCGGTGCTGCTGTCTTCGCGATGGTTACAAGTGCGGTGTACAGGGTCATATAGGCGTTAATCTTATCCTGCTCCATGCCCTTTGCCCAGAAACGCTCTCTGCCGCGGCGCACATACCAGTTACTCATTTCATCCACGAACTCCTGCAATGCTCTTGCTGCTTCCGGAATACGATAGTGGTCTAAGTTATCGTCAACCGCACCAACCACACTGTTTAACTTGGAAAGAAGCCACTTATCCATAACGGACAACTTGTCGTACTCCAGTGTGTACTTGGTAGCGTCGAATTCGTCAATATTTGCATACAGTACAAAGAATGCATAGGTATTCCACAAGGTACCCATGAACTTTCTCTGACCTTCCACAACCGCCTTATCGTGGAAACGGTTCGGCAACCACGGAGCGGAGTTGATGTAGAAATACCAACGGATGGCGTCTGCACCGAACTTCTCCAGTGCGTCAAACGGGTCCACCGCATTTCCCTTACTCTTACTCATCTTTTGGCCGTTCTCATCCTGTACGTGACCTAAAACGATTACGTTCTAGTACGGAGCCTTGTTAAAGAGTAACGTAGACTCTGCAAGGAGAGAATGGAACCAACCTCTGGTCTGATCCACTGCCTCGGAAATGAACTGTGCCGGGAACTGCTTCTCAAACAATTCCTTATTTTCAAACGGATAATGATGCTGTGCAAACGGCATGGCACCGGAGTCAAACCAACAGTCCAGAACTTCCGGCACACGGGTCATCTTCTTGCCGCACTCCGGACAATTTAACGTGATGGCATCGATATACGGGCGGTGGAATTCTACGGTCTTTGCCTCTTCCATACCACTCATGCGATACAGCTCGTCACGACCCTCTACGCAATGTCTGTGACCGCACTCACATTCCCCGATATTAAGCGGAGTACCCCAGTAACGGTTACGGGAAATTGCCCAGTCCTGAATATTTTCCAGCCAGTTGCCGAAACGACCCTTACCGATGG
>JAFTPY010000082.1 GCA_017463035.1 Lachnospiraceae bacterium | reverse complement strand
GTAGACCATCCGTTTAGCACCGACCGAAGCGGAGCTGAGACCTTGAAACTTGGGGAAAAGGGACCCATCCGCTTCGGGAAAAAAGAAACTCCCCTGACTAATGTCAGAGGAGTTTCTTTTTTCTCTAATGCGGATGGTGGGACTTGAACCCACACGATCGTGAAACCGGCAGATTTTGAGTCTGCTGCGTCTGCCATTCCGCCACATCCGCATATCAGCAATATTACCTCGCCGAACAGGAAATAGTTTACCACACTTTTTCCTGTTTGGCAAGATGTATTTTCAAATTTTTGAGAAAAATTTATACAAATAGTTATTCGTTCCCGGCATTCAGGTCGATATGAAAGAAATCCTCCAGGTACCGGGTCATGTACTCCGGGCGTTGTTCTGCAAAGGAGCGGATTCGCTCGATATGCTGTTCCGTTCGGGATGCTCTGGCGTAAACATCCGGAACTCCGGCAGATTTCAGTGTATCCAGGTGTTCGAAGTAGTAGGCCAGCTCCGCATCCCGTTCGGCACACATGGTATTTAACATGTTGTTTACCGCTTCGTAAGAGAAAGATACGTTCATGTATTCCAGCATTTTATCAATGAAATACTGCTTGCAGTCCTCACGCTTTAACAGAGCAGCAAGTAAAGGCGAATAGCGCTTGTGAGAGGGAGTGCCTACAACATCCTTGATATCGTTTCGAAGGGATCCTGCGTCGGCGGAGGACTGATAGGTGCCGAAGCCGATGTCTGCATCGTGAAGAAGGAACCGCCAGCGTCCGTCCCGTTCACCTTCACCGTAGTCTTCACCTTCTGCTGCATAGTAGCGGAAACAGCGGTAGTTTCCCTGAGGCCAGTCGTAGTTGGCGATATACATATTCAAGGACATATAATCGATGTAACTTTCCACATCCATAAGAGCACAGAGTGCGTTGTAATTTTCGTCCTTCGTCAAATCAAGCTTGGAATATTTGTTGTAGAGTGCATTAAACTCTTTGGCAGCTTTTTTCTCAATGTCATCGCCGGAAACGGATTTGTAGGTGTCGGAGCCCTCCAGTATCACATATTCTCCGGCACTTTTGCCGTTTCGGTTTTTGAAGTATTTATCGCAGTAGGACTCGTGAAGCCAGTAAAATCCGTAGTAATCTCCGTTGATGTACGCAAGGGCAGGAACGACGGCTTCATAAACCTGAAAGCCTCCTGCGGCAGCCAGACGCTGCACCAGTTCGTCACGAAGAAATGCATTCTGAAAATCATCACCGCCGTTGCGGAGCACCAGCTTATCGTATTTTGTAATCGGCTTTGTGCCGTCTACAGTGGTAGAGCCAAAGATGTCGGTTGAAAAAGAGCCTTTTCCTGTTTCGTATTCTTTCCGGGCGAACAGTTTTAAGGATTTGACAGCCCGCTTCCTGGAGCTGCCGCCGAACACTCTGACACCTGCGTGCTGCTCAAACAGAAGAGTACCCTCCGGGGAAATCGCTTCGATATGTACGGCACGTTCGGATGCCCGGCCTTTTTGTGTATAGTTTTCTCCGTATAAGATACCGTCAGGTCCCTCCGTTAATTCCTCCGGGTCACCGTTAATGGAGAAAACGGTGGTAGTATAGCGGGTATCTACGGACTTGCCGAGAAAGTAGGTATGTACATAGGTGTCGGAGACACTGCCGTCATCGTACCAGACCTTTGCCCGGATGGAGTAGACATTCGGTTCGGCCGCATCCGTGGTAACAAGAAGGAACGGCTCGGTATAAAGGGTGTCGGTTTCCGTCGGTTCCGTACCGTCTAAGGTATAGGTAATATAGCCGGTTTTCCGACCGGAGGAAACAGACAATTCAATAAAAGTGTTTTCGGTAAGAAAATATCCGGCCTCGGAAAAGCGTACTTCCCCGAAGGTTCCTGTCGGCGTCGGAACCGGAGTGGGAGTAGCGGTGGGAACCGGTGACGGGGTAGCGGTGGGAAGCGGAGCAGCGGTAGGAGAAGTTTCCGTAAGAGCCGGTGTCTCCTTTGCAGGCTCTTTTGTTGACACTCCATGGGTGATTTCCGAATGAACCAATGGTGCCTTTGTAGGAGAAGTACCGGAAGAAGGCGCAAAACTACAGCCTGCAAAAAACAGAAGTCCACAGGTCAGTGCCGGAATCCACCGGGGGTATTTATTTTTAAGAAGTCGTTGATGCATAAAGCGCACATCCTTTCCGACAATATCTTTTGTTACTTTTTCCAAGTACCCGGATGGAACAGTACCATCATCGGGATAATCTCCAGACGACCCGCCAGCATATCAAACATCAGGACAAATTTGGACAGGGTGGAGAACTCCGAAAAGTTTCCGGTCGGTCCCACAACGTTAAGTCCCGGACCGATGTTATTTAAGGTGGCGGCAATGGAAGTGAAGTTTGTGGTCATGTCAAAGCCGTCTAAGCAAATCAGCAACAGGGAAACGATAAAAATAACAATGTAGGCCATCAGCAGGGTATTACAGGAATGTACCACGGAATGCTCCAATACCTTGTTATCCATTTTCAGGACACGGATGCGCTTCGGATGAATCTGCTGCATCAGTTCCTTCCGCACCTGCTTTAAGTAAATCATAATACGGGACACCTTGATTCCGCCGCCGGTGGAGCCTGCACAGGCACCGATGAACATAAGAACTACCATCAGTCCTTTGGCAAATTGCGGCCAAAGGTTAAAGTCAGCGGTGGCGTAACCGGTGGTGG
>JAFTPY010000081.1 GCA_017463035.1 Lachnospiraceae bacterium | reverse complement strand
TGACCATCAGCCGTTGCTCTAACAACTACGGGCCGTATCATTTCCCGGAGAAGCTGATTCCGCTGATGATTGCCAATGCGTTAAACGACAAGCCGCTTCCGGTTTACGGAGAGGGTATCAATGTCCGTGACTGGTTGTATGTGGAGGACCATTGTAAGGCAATCGATTTGATTATTCATAAGGGTAAAGTTGGCGAGGTGTACAACATCGGCGGCCACAACGAAATGCGTAACATTGATATCGTAAAACTTATCTGTAAGGAGCTTGGCAAGCCGGAAAGCCTGATTACCTATGTCACCGACCGCAAGGGACACGATATGCGTTACGCCATCGACCCGGCAAAGATTCACAGAGAGCTGGGCTGGCTTCCGGAGACGAAGTTTGCGGACGGTATTAAGAAGACCATTCAGTGGTATCTGGATAACAAGGAATGGTGGGAGACCATTATTTCCGGCGAGTATCAGAATTACTACGAGCAGATGTACGGAAACAGATAGGAAGGATAAGGAATGCGAGTTTTTGTAACCGGTGTGTCCGGGCAACTTGGCTATGATGTGGTAAAGGAGCTTCTCGGTCGCGGCTATGCCGTGGTGGGAAGCGACATTGCGGAAAATGAAAAGAGTGCCATTTTGGCGGAATTTGCAAAGGGGGCGGCATCCTACGAATTTGCGACACTGGACATTACGGACGGTGCGGCGGTAGAGGCGTTGTTACAGCGGGTGAACCCGGATGCGGTGGTGCACTGTGCGGCGTGGACTGCGGTGGATGCGGCAGAGGATGAAGAGAATATTGAAAAGGTAAAGGCAGTCAATGTGACCGGTACCCGTAACCTTGCCACGGTATGTAAAGCCCTTGACTGTAAGATGATTTACATCAGCACGGACTATGTGTTTGACGGTCAGGGAGAGACCCCGTGGGAGGCGGACTGTACGGATTATGCACCTCTTAGTGTGTACGGGCAGACAAAGCTTGACGGAGAGCTGGCGGTAAAGGAACTTTTGACAAAATACTTTATCGTGCGTATCGCCTGGGTATTCGGATTAAACGGCAATAACTTTATAAAAACGATGCTTAACATCGGAAAGAAATACGATACCCTCAGGGTGGTATCCGACCAGATCGGTACCCCGACCTATACGCCGGATTTGGCAAGACTTTTAGTTGATATGGCAGAGTCGGAGAAGTACGGTTGTTACCACGCCACCAACGAGGGCGGCTACATCAGCTGGTATGACTTTGCCTGCGAGATTTTTAAGCAGGCGGGCTATGATACAAAGGTGACTCCGGTGACTACCGAGGAGTACGGCCTTTCCAAGGCAAAGCGTCCGTTTAACAGTAGACTGGATAAGAGCAAGCTGGCGAAGGCAGGGTTTGAGCCGTTGCCGGCGTGGAAGGATGCATTGGAGAGGTATTTGAAGGAAGTGTTGTAGAACGATGAGTTAGTGTGACCGGAACGAATGGAGGAAGGATATGGGGATTTCTGATTATTTGGCGGAACTGGTGCATGCGCAGTTAGAGGACCGGAAGCCTCAAGCAATTCCACAGGGAATCACAATAGAAGAAATAATGGATATTGCGAAACGAAACCATATGGAATATTTGTTATTAGGTGCTTTGTTGCGACTGGATAACTTTTCGGAAAGCTATATAGGGGAACTGCGGAGAAGGGTAATGAACAGCCTGATGCGGACAATGGCACAGGTGACAGAATTTAATGATTTGGAAAAGAAATTTGAGGCTGCCGGAATCAAGAATCAGGCAATGAAGGGGGCCAGAATGAGGTTCCTTTATCCGATGCCGCAATTACGCGAGATGAGCGATGTGGACATTTTGGTTGATGCTGCTTGTATGAAACAGGCTGCGCAGCTATTAAGTGAGAATGGGTATACATTAGCAAAATCAATTAAGCATCATGATATTTATATAAAGCAGCCGTTTATGGCGTTAGAGGTGCATAAAGTAATGTACGATAAAACAGTGGATGGCGGGCAATATAAGTATTTTTCTAATTTCTCCAAAGCGATTCCGGTGGAAGGAAAGAAGTATACCTATGACTTCAACCGGGAGGATTTTTACATCTACATGATGGCACATATGGCAAAGCATTTTTATACAATGGGCTGCGGTATACGTAATCTGGTGGATGTTTACGTATATCAGGAAAAATACGGTGCGGTTTTAGACAAATCGTATGTAAAAGAAGAACTGAAAAAATGCGGTATTTTGGAATTTACAAATCATATGGAAAAACTGGCGGCGATTTGGCTAAAGGGTGAAAAGAGCAGCATGTTTTATAATGATTTGTTTCAGTATATGTTGGACAGCGGAATTTACGGAAAGGATGAAAACGGCATTTGGAGTAGGTTTTCGGAGAAGAAGATGCATGATAAAGATGTAACTCCGAGACAATTAAAGCGCTGGTATTATTTCCCTTCCCTTTCCTATATGTCAGAATTATATCCGTGGCTTTCCGGACGTTCCTATTTGCTTCCTGTAGCATGGGGAATCAGAGCATGGCGGGGAGTGTTTATGAATAAGGGAGTACAGAAACGTAAAATGTTGCATGATATTGATGCGGATAAGGTGAAGACATATCAAGCGATTTATCAAAATATGGCGTTGCATTTTAAAAGGTAAAATTGTTTCGTGAGAAGGGGAGTACAATGCAGAGGTGGATGCGAACAAAGAAAATAACGGTGATTCTTTTGCTTGCCGGGATGGTATTATCAGGAGGTTGTAGTAGGAAGGAAATGGCCTTGAATGGCGAGGAGCCGATTATGTTCCTGACACAAGGTATTGAGTTAACACAGCCTCTGACCTCTGAACCGGTATTGCTGCCAAGTGCCACCCCAACGGCAACATCGACCCCGAACCAAACGCCGACGGTAAGTATAGCACCGACATTAAGTCCGACAGCAGCATTGGATGAGACATCGGAACCAAATCCGACCTCAAGCCCGACACTGATACCGAACGTGACAGAAACGCTGAGCCCGATGCTGAGTACCACAGCAACTTTAACCCCGGCGATGACTGTTATGCCGACTCCGGTAATCGGTCCGGTATCAGATATACCGAAGGACGGGACCGGGTTTGATGTATTGAGTGACGGAGATAAATATGTGTACGGTTATTACAAACACTGGGGCGGTGAGTTTGCAGACACCAAGGACGCCGTTTGTGCAACGGAATTTGTTGCGGTTAATGAGAAGGCATATTATTACTATGCCAATGATCCGCGTGTTGTAGTGACAATACAACAATATGATAAGGATAAAAAGTGGATTGTTCCAAGGGAAGAATATAGAAAGCTGAAACGCGGGACAAAAATTACTCTGGAAGAAGATACAGAGTATCTTTCAATCACATTACGTTCTTCCGTATGGGGAATTGATGTAAAAGAATTGTTTGAATGCGGTTTGGTTGTCGGATTTGTCAGTGAGGAGCCGGATTTTGTTGTTAATATAGCGGAACTGCATTCGGATAT
>JAFTPY010000080.1 GCA_017463035.1 Lachnospiraceae bacterium | reverse complement strand
TTCGATTTCTGCTGCACTGAAAATGATTACCGATATGGAAAGAATCGGCGATCAAGCAGAGGATATCGCGGAAATTATCCCATTTCTTGACGGAAGAACCGGTGCGGAGTTCGCTGATTTTAAGCCGATGGCGGAAGCTACCTGTAGAATGGTAACGGACAGTATTGAGGCCTATGTAAAGCAGGATGTTGTTCTTGCCGAATCGGTAGTGGCTTACGATGATATTGTAGATGAGGCGTTTGGACGAATAAAGGATATGTTAATTAAAAAGATATCCGAAGAAAGTGCAGATGGAGAATATGCCGTGGATCTTCTTATGATTGCAAAATATTTTGAACGTATCGGAGATCACGCTGTCAATATTGCAGAGTGGGTAGTGTTTTCCGTAACGGGCGTTCACAAAGGAGAGTAGAGTATGATTTGGTGCGTTGATGACGACAGTACAATCCGTGAAATCGAAGTATATACATTGGAGCAAACCGGGTTTTCTGCCCGAGGTTTTGCGGACGGCAGTTCTATGCTTGCGGCTTTGGAAAGTGAGCTTCCGGAGCTTATCATTTTGGATATTATGATGCCGGAACCGGATGGGCTGGAGGTGCTTAATAAACTGCGTTCCAAAGAGGAATATAAAAACATTCCGGTCATTATGGCGACGGCAAAAGGCACGGAAATGGATAAGATAAGCGGTCTTAATTCCGGTGCGGATGACTATCTTGTAAAGCCGTTCGGAGTAATGGAAATGGTTGCGCGTGTAAAAGCGGTACTGCGCAGAACGGCCAAAGAAGATAGCTCCGACAGTATTATTGTTGGAACGATCGCATTAAAAGAAAAAGAGCATATTGTAGTTGCGGATGGTAAGAAGACAGAGCTGACACATAAAGAATTCGAAATTCTGAAACTTCTTATGCAAAATCCGGAGATGGTGTTTTCCAGAGATAAACTGATGAATGCAATCTGGGGAACGGATTATGTCGGAGAAACGCGTACCGTGGATATGCACATTAAGACACTTCGCCAAAAGCTGGGAAACGCAGGAGGACAGATTAAGACGGTCATCGGCGTGGGCTACAGATTGGAGGCGGAAGTATGACCAAAAAAATATTTCGTTCTATCTTTACGGTGGCGTTGGTGGTTCTTTTTGTGAGTATCGGAATTGCTACAAGTTTTTTATACAGCTACTTTAACAATGCACAGGTAAAGCAACTGAAGGCCGAACTGTCGCTGGTTGCAGACACCGTGAACGAGGTAGGAGTTGCGTTTTTCGAAAACTTTGATTCCAATGTATTTCGTTTTACGGTTGTAGAGCCGGATGGAACCGTGTTATATGATACCCATGCCGATGTAAGCCGGATGGAAAATCACGGGGAACGTGAAGAAATCATGGAGGCCTTCCGATACGGAACAGGTAGCAGTGCAAGAAATTCTTTTACACTTACGGAAAAGACCTTTTATGAGGCAGCATTGCTTGAGAACGGTGATGTACTCCGTATTTCCGTAAGTCAGCTTACGGTGGGGGCGCTGATTCTGGATATGTTGCCGGCCATTATTGCAATTATATTGGTTGCAGCGGTGGTGGCATTTGTTTTGTCTCATGCTATGGCCAAAAAGGTAACCGGTCCCTTAAGGCACCTTGATTTGGAGCATCCTGACGAGAATCATACGTATGAGGAGCTGACGCCGATACTCACAAAGGTTCACAAGCAGCATAAGCAAATTAAATCGCAGACGGAAACCCTGCGTCGTAAAACCGATGAGTTCGAGCAGATTGTTTCGGCTATGAATGAGGGGCTTGTGTTATTGGATGAGCACGGTATGATATTGAGCATGAATACGGCGGCACAAAAGATTTTTGCGGTAAAGAAAGAGGGAAAAGGCAGTGATTTTTTGCTGGTAGACCGTACCAGTAAAATGAGTAGGGCCGTTTGGAATGCGTTGGAAGGAAATTACAGCGAGTATACGGAGCAGAGAAACGGAAGTGAGTATCAGTTTACAATCAATCCGATTAAATCGGACGATAAAGTATTGGGTGCGGTTATTTTTGCATTTGATATCACGGACCGTGCATTTGCGGAACGGAATCGCAGAGAGTTTACGGCAAATGTTACCCATGAGTTGAAAACCCCGCTGCAGTCCATTATCGGAAGCGCGGAATTACTTGAAAACGGTCTTGTGAAACCTGAGGATGTGGGAAAGTTTGTCGGAAACATTCGAAAAGAGGCAATGCGTCTGGTTAGCCTAATTAACGATATTATTCGTCTTTCACAGCTTGACGAAAACCACGAGCCGGCAACCGAGGATGTAGATCTCGGAGAGGTGGCAAGAGAGGTGATGGAGGTTTTGACGGTATCCGCAGCAAAGAAAAATGTCGCATTGAGGATGGAAGGTGAAGGCGGCAGGATTTGCGGTGTTCGTCGTTATGTTTACGAGATTATTTATAATTTATGTGATAACGCCATCCGTTATAACAAGGAAGGCGGAAAAGTAGTAATCAAACTCGGACAGGAAGAGGGGCATGCATTTGTTTCCGTGCAGGATACCGGTATCGGTATCGCCGCGGAGCATCAGTTGCGCATTTTTGAACGCTTTTACCGAGTGGATAAAAGTCATTCCAAAGAAACAGGAGGAACCGGTTTGGGACTCTCGATTGTAAAACATGCGGTTCAATACCATAACGGTAAGGTGACGCTTGAGAGTGAACCGGGAAAAGGGACCTGTATTAAAGTGGTTTTTTAACAGAGTATCCTTTGGGTGCGATATTTTCCCGGCGTAATACCGTGTTTTTTCTTAAAGCTGCGGTTAAAGTAGGAAAGATTGTCAAAGCCACAGGCATTGGCGATTTCAAGAACATTATCGTCGGTGGCACGCAGCAGCTTTGCGGCGGCTTCCAGACGGTAGTCGTTTAGGTAGGTGACAAAGCTGGTTCCCATACTTTCCTTGAAAAATTTCATAAAATAGGACTTGCTGAAATAGCAAAGGGCCGCCATTTCTTCTATGGTAATTGTTTGGGCATAATGCTCCTCCACATAGGAAATGACGGCCTTTATTTTATCCAGACGCTTCCGGTCAGGGAGGGCATAGGAAATTCCTTCGGAGGAGAGTGTATAAAACATCAGAAAAAGATGTCCCTTTACTGCCAACTGATATCCTGCGGGCTTTTTGTCGCAAAGGGTGTCGATTGCCTGAATTTGTCCGGCAAGTGTCGGATAGAGCGGAGTATCGGCGCGGAATATGACAGGAACCGAAAATGTTGCGGTCAGTAACGGAGAGAGAAAACGGTCCCAACAAAGGTCGTTACCGGATGCCTTTAGCAGGCGTGGTTTGAAAAAGATGTTTTCGTATTCCATGGAGCTGCTTTCAAACTGTGTAATGGAATGAAGTTGTCCCGACATTACGAATATAATATCTCCTGTTTGTACATGATATTCAGTAAGGTCAACGGAAACAATACCTTCGCCTTTTTTGATTACGATAATCTCTGCCTCTTCGTGCCAATGAAGCTTTATCGAGCGGAAATCCAGAGGAATGGAGCAAAGGTAGGTATTGTAAGGAAATTCGGTCGAAGTGTGGCTTTTATTTTCATGATACAGTTCGTAGTTGGTAAGCTTCATTTTGCCCTCCTGAAATTCGGAAATAATAGTATTGTGCAAATAAGTGGCTTTTTTATGCAAGAAAAACACTTGGTATGATGCTATAATAACATTATAGTAATACACATGCAATAGCGTAATATAAAAAAGAAAAAGGAGTTGTTGCAATGAATTTAAAAGAAATCTTAGATAAGGAATATGGCAGGGCGGTAGCCGAGTGTACCAACGAGGAAATTTACATTGCACTGTTAAAGGAAGTGAATGCACTTGCTTCTCAAAAAAGTAAGGCGGAAGGAAAGAAGAAACTGTACTATATTTCCGCTGAGTTTTTAATCGGAAAGCTGTTATCCAATAACCTGATTAATCTCGGGCTTTACGAAGATGTAAAGATGCAGCTTGCGGAGGCCGGAAAAGAAATCAGTGAAATAGAGGAAATAGAGAACGAACCGTCTTTAGGAAACGGCGGTCTCGGAAGACTTGCGGCCTGTTTTTTGGATTCTGCGGCAACTCTCGGACTTAATGCGGACGGCGTAGGCTTGAACTATCATTTCGGATTGTTTCGTCAGGTGTTTCGGAAGAATGCACAGACCACGATGCCGGATGGATGGATGACCGAAAATAGTTGGCTGAACAAAACCGACAAGGTATATCCGGTGAAGTTTAAGGGACTGGATGTGATGGCGCGGATGTACGATATCAATGTAACCGGCTATGACAGTGTGACCAATCAGCTGCATTTGTTTGATATAGAGAGCGTGGATGAAAGTATAGTGAAGGACGGAATTGATTTCGATAAGACGGAGATTGCAAAGAATCTTACTCTGTTCCTTTACCCGGATGACAGTGACGAGAACGGAAGACTTCTCCGGATTTACCAGCAGTATTTCATGGTATCAGCCGGTGCACAGTTGATTTTGGAGGAATGTATCGCAAGAGGAAGTAACCTTCATGATTTGTACGATTATGCGGTAATTCAGATTAACGATACCCATCCGACCATGGTGATTCCGGAGCTGGTCCGACTGCTGACGGAGCAGGGAATCGACATGGACGAGGCGATTAAGATTGTAAGCAAGACCTGTGCGTATACCAATCATACCATCCTTGCGGAAGCATTGGAAAAGTGGAAGATAGAGCAGCTAAATAAGGTGGTTCCGCAGTTGCTTCCGATTATTGAAGTTTTGGACAATAAGGTACGGAGAAGGTTTGATGATCCGTCGGTCTATATTATTGACAAGGATGAGCGGGTACACATGGCTCATATCGATATTCACTACGGCTTTAGTGTAAACGGTGTGGCATGGTTGCACACGGAGATTTTAAAAAATGAGGAGCTGAATCATTTTTACAGGCTGTACCCGGAAAAGTTTAACAATAAGACCAACGGTGTGACCTTCCGCCGCTGGCTCATGCATTGTAACCCGGAACTGACCGGTTTGATTACGGAGTTAATCGGAGACGGTTGGAAGAAGGATGCGAAAGAGCTGGAAAAGTTACTGACGTTTAAGAATGATAAGGATGTACTGGAAAAGCTGCTTGCGATAAAGCATAGCAAGAAAGAGCAGTTAAAGCGGTATATTCTGGAAAAACAAGGAATTACCCTCAATGAAAATTCGATTTTCGATATTCAGGTAAAGCGCCTTCATGAGTACAAGCGTCAGCAGTTGAATGCACTGTATGTCATTCATAAGTATCTGGAGATTAAGGCGGGAAAGGTGCCGGGTACACCGATTACGGTGATTTTCGGTGCAAAGGCAGCACCGGCCTATATCATTGCCCAGGATATCATTCACTTGATTCTTTGCCTGCAGGAGATGATTGAGAAGGATGCGGTCGTAAGTAAGTACCTGAGGGTGGTTATGGTGGAAAACTACAACGTGACCTATGCGGAGAAGCTGATTCCGGCCTGCGATATTTCCGAGCAGATTTCTCTTGCCTCTAAGGAAGCCAGCGGTACCGGTAACATGAAGTTTATGTTAAACGGCGCGGTGACCTTAGGTACGGAGGATGGGGCCAATGTAGAGATTCATCATCTGGTAGGGGATGAGAATATTTATGTGTTCGGTGACGAGAGCAGTACGGTGGTAGAACGCTATAAGAAGGCAAGCTATTGTGCAAAAGAGTATTACACCCGTAACGAGAGGATTAAGCGGGCTGTGGACTTTATTCAGAGCAAAGAACTGACCGCGCTTGGAGAAAAAGGACGCTTGGAGCGCCTTTTCAGGGAACTGGTGAATAAGGACTGGTTTATGACCTTCCCGGATTTTGACAGCTATGTGGCGGCAAGAGAGCAAGCTTATGCTGACTATGAAAAACGTGAAGAGTGGGCGGAAAAAATGTTAGTAAACATTGCAAAGGCCGGATACTTTTCCTCCGACCGTACAATCGGAGAATATAACAGGGATATATGGAATGTGTAAGTGAAGGGGTGACGCAGTGTCGCATGCGTCACCCCTTTCCTCTTTTTTTATATTCTCTCGGACTCATGCCGGTTTGCTGTGAGAACACCTTGGAAAAATAGGAAAAATCCTGATAGCCTACCATAATCGCAACGTCGGAAACGGAGAAGTCGGTTGTGTTAAATAATCGAAGGGCTTCTCTGATTCTTGTTTGTTGAATAAATTTAGTGAGGCTTGTGCCTGTCTCTTTACTGAAGGAGTGGGACAAAGCGGAAGCATTTTTGTGAAAATGTTCTGCCAGGTAGTTTAGAGACAGTTCTTCCTCTAAATGGAGCCGGATATAGTCAATGACATCCTTCGTCAGGCGGGAATACGTTGTATTGGCGTAGTTTTTTACCAACAGGCAGTATTTATGGCAGATTTCGCCGGGCATTTGTTCCAGTCTCGCCATGGTGGTCAGAGAGTCGATTTTTGTCCGGGTGGATATCATTTGTTTGATGATATGATACGGGTGAATATCGGTGGTAAGAAGCTCTGTGTGACAATAGTTGTTGAGGCTGTGCAGAAGCCAGCGATATTCACGCATGGAGTTGTCGTGTACAAACCGGGCATTTTCTAAAAAGGCGCGCAGTGCCAGCTGGGCTTTCGGACTGTCTCCGGTTTTGAGAAGAGACAGAAAGTCAAACAGCGAATTGCGGTACTCTTGTGCATGTTCCACGGTATAGGCGTCCAGCAGTTCCTTATTAATATCGATATCGCGCTTTTGCTCTGCATATTGCATGGATTCGGGAACGACCGTCTCAAATTCCGGATAATGAACGGAAAGCACGTGTTTTACCACTGCGGTTACGGCATCCGGATGAGCATAGGGCATTTGTTCATAGATGTGTTTTAAGGACTGTATCTCGGTAGGAGAAATATGGGAATCCCGCAATATCTGTGTGAAGTAATTGGCGGACAACTCTTCGTCACGAAAGGGACCGATGGCAAGGAAGTCCGGCTGTTCCGCACTTTCCAATAGGGCAAGTATATTGTAAAATCCCAGATTGCTTTTTACGATAATCAGGCGATAGTCTCCGGAACTGTTTCCGAGGGACAGATTTTGCTGATCGTTACCGTAATCGGTCCAGACCATGGCACGCAAACCAAGGTCTATTTTTTTTATATCCGCATAAGGCGGGGTGAATAGAATTGTCGGTATTTGAAAGGCGGATTGCAGTACATTTTGCAGTAATTCATAGCTGCGAGTCAGTTTTTCTTTGCTGTTTTTCATGGTGATCTCCTTTTTTGTGAGGGAGGATGTACTATTCTCCTGTCATTGGAAAAGAATCAATAAAAAGGAAGTACATATAACAAATTTATATAAATATTATATAACTAAAACAAAAATAATACAAGTTTAAATGCGGTTGCTACGGTAAAATATAGACAGTAGGAAAGAATTTTATAGATTACAATAAGGAGGACGCAATTTATGAAATTTAATTGGAACGAAGCTTGGTTGTTTACAAAGGATGCAAATAATATTTCCGGTACCCACGGCGCATTAAATGCTTCTGCGTGGGAAAAAGTGGATTTACCTCATACCTGGAATGCAAAGGACGGACAGGACGGCGGAAACGATTATTACCGCGGAACCTGTTATTATACAAAGAAGCTGGCACTTGCGGACTGCAAGGATGCGGAGCAGATTTATATCGAATTCGAGGGGGCAAATTCTTCCGCGGATGTGTATGTGAACGGAACTCTTGCAGTACATCATGACGGCGGTTATTCTACCTTCCGCGCAAATATTACGGAGCTTCTGAAAGAAGAAAACGAAATTGTTGTTGCGGTGGATAATGCCCCGAACGACAGAGTATATCCGCAGATGGCAGACTTTACCTTCTACGGCGGTATTTATCGTGATGTGAATATTATTTGTGTACCGAAGGCGCATTTTGACTTAGACTTTTTCGGAGGACCGGGTGTTCAGGTGACTCCGGTGGTTGACGGAACCAAGGCAAATGTAAATGTAATCGGATACTTCTCCGGACTTTCCGGTAATGAGACCGTAAAGTATGTGATTAAGGCCGGTACCGCGGTTGTTTGTGAGAAAGAAGTTTCCGCACAGGACGGCAAGGCAGACTTTGTCATTGAGAATGTTCACCTTTGGAACGGTCGTAAGGACCCGTTCCTTTACACCTTGGAAGCGACCCTTCTTGACGGTGATAAGGAGCTGGATGCCAGAACCGTACGCTTCGGTTGCCGTTTCTTCGAAATTGATCCGGAGAGAGGATTTATCTTAAACGGTGAGGAGTATCCGCTTCGCGGTGTGTCCCGTCATCAGGACAGAAAGGACATCGGTAATGCGCTTCTTCCGAAGCATCACAAGGAAGATGCGGAGCTGATTTACGAGGTGGGTGCCACCACCATTCGTCTGGCACACTACCAGCATGCACAGTACTTCTATGATTTGTGTGATGAAATGGGCTTCGTTCTTTGGGCAGAGATTCCGTATATTTCCAACCACATGCCGAACGGTCGTGAGAATACGATTTCCCAGATGAAGGAGTTAATTGCGCAGAATTACAATCATCCGTCCATCTTTGTATGGGGGCTTTCCAATGAGATTTCCATGAGGGGCGCGGATGACCCGGATCTTCTTGAAAATCATCGT
>JAFTPY010000079.1 GCA_017463035.1 Lachnospiraceae bacterium | reverse complement strand
GTGGACGATACCATTTTGGTAAAGGGCGCAATGACCGGTGCGGGTTCCCGTATATTGGAAGGGTTTGAACCGTTATTCAGTGCGGAAGCGGTGACCCGTTTGGAAGAAAAGGGCTATGTGATTTCCGGAAAGACCCAGGTGGGCGAATTCGGTCTTGACCTTGTGGGCGAATTTTCCTATTACGGAACCCAGGAAGGTACCTTAAAGGGTGCTGCTGCGGAATTGGTGGCACAGGGATAAGTAAAGGCAGCTCTGGGGGTTGATATGAACGGCGCACCGCGTCGTGCTGCGGCATTGTCCGGTGTGGATTTCTTAAAGCCGACCTACGGAACGGTTTCCCGTTACGGTATTGTTTCCTGTGCGGCATCCGGCGAGCAACTGGGCGTCTATGCTAAGAATGCAGAAGGTGTGAAGGAGATTATGGAAGTAATCGCCGGTCACGACGAAAAGGACGGCACCAGCTTAAAGGAAGAAAAATACGACTACAGCACCACGAAGCCGGTGGACGGCATGAAGGTTGCCATTGTAAAGGAGATACTGGAGATGGCAGACGAGGAAACAGCAAAGAAGGTAAGAGCTTATGCAGAGAAGCTTAAGGCGGCCGGTGTTGCTGTGGGAGAAATCTCCCTTTCGCTGTTTGATGTGGCAAATACCACCTGGCAGATTTTGATGACTGCGGAGACCTGTAATAACGTATCCCGTTACGACGGTGTAAAGTACGGTCATCGTGCAAAAGAGTACAAGAATATCGACGAATTATATGTAAATTCCAGAACGGAAGGCTTTAACTTCTTAACCAAGGCAGTCATTTTATACGGTTCCGATGTGTTATCCAAGAACCGTTACGCCGATTGCTACGGCAAGGCGTTAAAGGTAAGACGTGTAGTAGCAAATGCGATCAAGGAGATTCTTGAGAAGTACTATGATGCGATTCTTATTCCGGCTTGCAGTAAGGCGGAATATACCTCTTATGAAATCGATAAAGCATTTGAGACCGTATTTAAGGAGAGCGTGTTTACCGCGGTTCCGAACTTAATCGGTACGCCGGCATTGGTAAGCGGTGGCGTTCAGCTTTTGGGCGATCACTTTAAGGAAAGTACGCTGCTCAGTCTTGCGGCATGCGTGGAAAAGGAGGGTGAATAAGTATGAAATACGAAATGGTCATCGGACTTGAAACCCATGTAGAGCTTAGCACCAATTCGAAGATTTTCTGTTCCTGCGGCGGTCATTCCGCAGCGAAGGAGCCGAATGATTGTGTATGTCCTGCCTGCAGCGGTATGCCGGGTATGTTACCGGTTATGAATAAAAGAGTAGTAGAGCTTGCGGTTACCGCAGGTCTTATGTTGAACTGTGAAATCAGCAGATATACCACCTTCGATAAGAAGAACTATTATTATCCGGATCTTCCGTGTGCATATCAGATTACACAGTTGAATCATCCGATTTGTACCAACGGATGTGTAACTCTGAAAACCTCCGGGGGAGAGAGAGACATTCGTATTAAGCAGATTCATATGGAGGAGGATGCAGGTAAGCTGGTTCATGTAGGAAAAGCATCTCTGGTTGACTTTAACCGTACCAGCGTTCCGTTGATCGAGATTGTTACCCAGCCGGATTTCCGCAGTGCGGAAGAAGTTTTGACTTATTTGAACAAGTTAAAGTCCATGTTCCGTTCCGGCGGCATCTCCGAGTGTGAAGAAGGTGCAATGCGTTGTGATGTTAATATTTCTGTTCGTCCGGAGGGAAGCACCGAGTTCGGCGTACGTACGGAGATTAAGAATATGGCCTCCTTTGAAGCAATTGAAAAGGCAATTCGCTACGAGGTACAGCGTCATATCGATGCCATCGAATTCGAGACGGAAGAACTGGTACAGGAAACCAGACGGTATGACGATGCCAGCGGTAAGACCTTTGCAATGAGAAATAAGGAAACGGAAGCAGACTATCGTTATTTCCCGGATGCAAACCTCATGCCGATTATTATCGATGATGAGTGGCTGGAGCAGATAAAGGCAGCGAAGCCGGTGGCAATCGATGAAAAGGCTGATATGTACAGAGAAGCCGGAATATCCGAAAAGGAAATCGACATGCTCATTCACAACCATAACGTAAGCAAGCTTTTGGATGATGTTGTGGCGTTAGGTTGCGATGCGAAAAACGCAGCAGGCTGGATTCTGACCGATTGTGCCGGAATTCTTCGTAAGAACGGTAAGCTGTTAGGTGATTTGGATATTACTGCCGAGAACCTTGCTACTATCATGAAGATGGTAGACGGCGGAGATGTCAACAGAATGAGCGGAAGAAAGATTCTCACCGCAGTAATCGAAGAGGGCGTGGATCCGGTTGCTTATTGTAAGGAGAATGCACTGGATGATAAGGTAGATACCGCCGTAATCGAGAAGGTGATGGATGAGGTGTTTGCGGAAAATGCCCAGGCAATCGAAGATTATAAAAACGGTAAAGTGAAAGCAAAGCAGGCATTGTTCGGTGCATGTATGAGAGCGTTAAAGAACACTGCCGATACAGCGGTAATCCGAGAACTTCTGGATGCTAAGTTAGAGAAGTGTTAGGCTTGGTGGCGGGAGGTAATCCTCCCGCCTTATAACCGGAGGAAATATGAAGAAAATACTACTGATTCTTGTGGGTGGTACGATTTGTACCGCCATAAATGAAGAGGGCAATCTTGCGGTCAGTGAAAAGGCCGGTGTATTGTTGAAGAAAAATTACTTATCTTCGGATTCGCCTTATGTGAAGGATGTGGACATTGAGTCAACGGAGAACCTGTACATATTAAGCGAGAACCTGACGATTGATAAGTGGAATGAAATTATTGCCGTGTACAGAGAGTATACTGCCGAAAAGGAGTACGACGGAATTATCATGGCCCACGGAACCGATACGCTGGCATATTCGGCAGCTCTTTTTTCGATGTTGCTCAGCACCACAAAGGTTCCGGTTTTTCTTGTGTCCGCAAATGAAAATCTGTTGTCCGAAAGAACCAACGGAAATGCGAATTTCCGTTGTGCGGTGGAGTGTATCTGTCGGGGAATTCAGCCGAATGTCTATGTTTCGTACAGGAATTTGTCCGATGGAGAGATGTACCTTCATCTTGCTTCAAGAGTGCGGCAGTGTGAGAATTATTCCGAGGATTTCCACAGTTCAGGCGAAGTGAATATAACCGGCATGACGGAAGAAAATTATCGGGAGTATTTTGCTTCCATAGAGCGCATGTACCCGCAGGAAAGTAGGAAAGCTGTTGTTGACATTGCAGGAGATTGGAAGTTAAACAACTGCGTGTTATATTTGATGCCGTATGTGGGAATGGATTATTCCGCCTATGATTACGGTAGGTTTGCGGCGGTGCTTCACGGAACATTTCATTCGGGGACGACTTGTGTTGAGAAGAATGAAAGATGTGACGAGTATGACCATAATTCTATGTTGTATCTGCTGGACAGATGCTTTGACTGTCCGAAACCGGTGGATGTGTATGTTTCGCCGTCAAAGCTGGTACGGGGGACATACGAGACGGTTTCGATTCTCGGAACTCATACCGTAAACGGAAACAGTGTCAGGTTTATGTACGGCTGTACCAATGAAATGGCATATGCGAAGCTTGTAATTGCCTATTCCTTATTCGATGAGGATAAGGACAGACAGGCATTTATTCAGAATGAGTATAACTTTGAGTTGATTGATAAATAGACAGAGAAAATACAGGGAAGATGACATGACAGACAAATTGTATGAAAGAGATTCGTATTGCAATAAGTTTAATGCGGTAGTTTGTGAGTGTACACCCATGGACGGTAAATACGGTGTTGTACTGGACCGGACCGCATTTTTTCCTGAGGGCGGCGGTCAGGCTGCCGATAAGGGCACGATTCACGGAATACCTGTTGTGGATGTACAGCGAAAGGGGACTGTAGTTATCCATGTGCTGGAAACGGAGCTGCCGGTCGGCGAAGAGGTAAGCTGTGAGCTTGATTGGGGACTTCGGTATTCCAGAATGCAGGGACACACGGGAGAGCATATTCTTTCCGGTGTCGTAAATGCGTTGTACGGGTACGATAATGTAGGCTTTCACATGGGCGACAGCGTAATGATTGTTGATTTTAACGGGCGTCTGTCTGCGGAGGATGTGAAAAAGATTGAGCTTGCGGCCAACAAAGCGGTGTATACCAATGCGGATATTGTTGTGTCTTATCCGTCTGTTGAAGAACTGGAAACCATGCGGTTTCGGAGTAAGATAGAGCTTACCGAGGATTTGCGGATTGTATCCATCGGAGAAAATATTGACTGCTGTGCATGCTGTGCGCCTCATGTGGCGAAAACGGGTGAGGTCGGTATTATTAAAGTGCTGGATTTCTATTCTTATAAGCAGGGAACCCGCATCGAAATGGTTGCGGGGATTCATGCGTTGACGGATTACATGGATTTGAATGTGCGCAGCAAGGAATTGATGAAAATGTTGTCCGTGCCGCGGGAAGGCATTGTGGAAGCTGTTCGCGAAAAGAACACAGCATACCAGAACTTATACAATGATTATCAGAAAAATGTAAGAAAGCTGGCATTGTATGAGCTTGCCCCGGTTGAAATCGGAGCGTCGGTGTGCGCCGTTGCGGAAGGACTGGCTTTTGATGAACTGCGTTATTGCGCGAATCAGCTGATGGAACGGGAATACGGTGTTTGTATGCTGTTTTCCAGGAATAGTGCCGATGAGTATGGCTATGTTGTGAGCAGTAAATGTAAGGATATCCGTGGGCTTTCCGGAAAGCTGAACGAGACTTTTTCGGGAAAAGGCGGAGGACAGGCCGGTTATGCGCAGGGTAAAATAAAGGTAAGCGACGAAGCTCGTCTGAAAGCATTTGTTGAAGAGTTATTGCAGAGTGAAATTTAAGATGAAATCGATTGTGCCCCTTCGGCTTTGTACAGCCAAGGGGCATAAGTATTATTATGCAGTATGTTGTCGTGCGGAAATATTAAGAAAAGGTTGCTTTAATCGGAAAAGAATGTTACAATACTTTATTATGGGTGTCGTGTATTCTTTTGCACGGAACGCAAGTATAGAAACGATTTGTTAGGAGAGAACGAATGAGCTTATTAACGAAATTATTCGGAACACACAGCGAAAGAGAAGTTAAGATTGTAAAGCCTCTTTTAGAGAAGATAAATAAGTTGGAGGAGACGGTGGCACCGTTGACGGACGAACAGCTTTGCGCTAAGACGACAGAGTTCAGAGAGCGTCTGAAAAACGGTGAGTCCAAGGATTCCCTGTTGCCGGAGGCATATGCCGTTGTACGTGAAGCAACCAAGCGTGTCTTGGGACAGCGCCATTACGATGTGCAGATTCTCGGCGGTATCATTTTGCATCAGGGCCGTATCGTAGAGATGCGTACCGGTGAAGGTAAGACCCAGACGGAGCTTTTGCCTGCATATTTGAATGCCCTTGACGGAGAAGGTGTACACATCGTTACCGTCAATGATTACCTGGCAAAGCGAGATTCCGAGTGGATGGGACAGGTATTCCGGTTCCTGGGAATGACGGTTGGCTGTATTTTGAACAGCATGTCCAATGATGAGCGTAGAGAGGCATATGCCTGTGATATTACCTACGGTACGAACAATGAGTTTGGTTTCGATTACCTTCGTGATAATATGGTAATGTATAAGGAACAGCTGGTAATGCGTGGTCTTCATTATGCCATCATCGACGAGGTGGACTCTGTATTAATCGATGAGGCCCGTACGCCGCTTATTATTTCCGGACAGAGCGGAAAGTCTACCAGCTTGTATCAGGCCTGTGATATTCTGGCAAGACAGTTGGTAAAGGGTAAGGAAAGAGAACTGACCAAGATGGAGCTCATTATGAGAGAAGAGCTTCAGGAGGAGGGTGACTTTGTCGTTAACGAAAAGGATAAGCAGATTAACCTGACAGAGCAGGGAGTGGAAAAGGTAGAACGCTTTTTCCAAATTGAAAATCTTACCGATGCCGACAATATGGAAATCCAGCACAACATTATTTTGGCATTGCGTGCGCACTATCTGATGGCGAGAGATAAGGATTATGTTGTACAGAATGACGAAGTATTAATTGTAGACGACTTTACCGGTCGTATTATGCCGGGAAGACGTTACTCCGATGGTCTTCATCAGGCAATCGAAGCAAAGGAACGCGTAAAGGTTAAGAGAGAGAGTAAGACTCTTGCAACCATTACCTTCCAGAACTTCTTTAATAAGTACGATAAGAAGTCCGGTATGACCGGTACGGCGTTAACCGAGGAGCGGGAGTTCCGTGAGATTTACGGTATGGATGTTGTTGAAATTCCGACCAATCGTCCGGTTGCCCGTATCGATAAGGACGATGTAGTTTATAAGACCCGCCGTGAAAAGTTGCAGGCCATTGTAAGGGAGATTATAGAGGCTAACGAAAAGGAACAGCCGGTGCTGGTAGGTACCATTACCATCGAGGCTTCCGAGGAGCTTAGTGATATGTTGAAGCGTCGCGGTGTTCCGCATAAGGTATTAAATGCAAAGTTCCATGAGATGGAGGCGCAGATTGTTGCGGATGCGGGGCAGTACGGTGCGGTTACCATTGCAACCAATATGGCAGGTCGTGGTACCGATATCAAGCTGGGCGAAGGCGTAAAGGAGCTGGGCGGCTTAAAGATTATCGGTACGGAACGTCATGAATCCAGACGTATCGATAATCAGTTGCGTGGTCGTGCCGGACGTCAGGGCGATCCGGGTGAATCCAAGTTCTTTATTTCCCTGGAAGACGACTTGATGCGTTTGTTCGGCTCCGAGCGTTTGATTACCATGTTTAATTCGTTGGGACTTCAGGACGGTGAGCAGATTACTCATAAGATGCTCAGCTCCGCAGTAGAAAAGGCGCAGAAGAAGATTGAGAATAACAACTTCGGAATTCGTAAGAATTTGTTAGAGTATGACCGTGTAAATAACGAGCAGAGAGAGATTATTTACGGTGAGCGCAGAAAGGTTCTGGAGGGTGCCAATATGCGCGAGACCATCTTAAAGATGGCGAATGATGTGGTAGAGGGCTGTGTGGACAGCTGCATCCGTGATGACCAGGATGCGGAAAATTGGGATATCCGTGAGCTGAATTCCCTTTTGCTTCCGATTGTGCCGATTGAGCCGATTCGCCTGACGGAAGATCAGAAGAAGCATATGACCAAGAAAGAACTGGTACAGCAGTTAAAGGCAGAGACCGTAAAGCATTACGAGGCGAAAGAAGCACAGTTTTCCGATAAAGAGCAGTTACGTGAGGTGGAACGTGCAATTCTGCTTCGTGTGATTGACCGTAAGTGGATGGATCATATCGATGATATGGACCAGTTGCGTCAGGGTATCGGTGTGCAGGCCTACGGTCAGAGAGATCCGCTTACCGAGTATAAGTTCCAGGGCTTTGAAATGTTTTCTGCTATGACGGAAGCAATCAGTGAGGAAACAGTAAAGGCGTTGATGAATATCCGTATTGAGCAGAAGGTAGAGCGTGAACAGGTAGCTAAGGTAACCGGTACCAACCGCGATGATTCTGTGTCAAAGGGGCCGGTGAAGCGTTCCGATAAGAAGGTACAGCCGAATGATCCGTGTCCGTGCGGTTCCGGCTTGAAGTATAAGAAGTGTTGCGGTAAAAACGCATAAGATTCGTATCGGTTCCGGGACATAACGGAATCGGGTTATAAAAAACGCCGGAGGCGTTAAGAAGGAAGGTGAGCAGATGGTAGAGTTGGATGCGATTAAGTACGAACTCACCGGGTTTGAAAAACCGCTGCTTGAAATGGGGGATTCACTTTGACCTCCCGGGCAAGCGTGAAAAGATTCAGGAAATAGAAGCAATTATGCAGGAACCGAACTTTTGGGATGATGCGGATAAGTCGCAGGGCTATATGAAGGAGCTGAAAAATCTCAAGGATGCGGTGGCTGATTACGAAGCGTTAAAGACGGAATACGAGGATGTACAGACCTATCTGGAGATGGGCTACGAATCGGGAGATGCGTCTTTGGTGCCGGAAGCGGTCGAGGCAATGGAACTGTTTAAAGCGCATTATGAGCGGATGCATCTGGCGACGCTTTTGTGTGAGGAATACGATAAAGAGGATGCAATTTTAACGTTGCATGCGGGTGCCGGCGGTACGGAGAGCTGTGACTGGGCTTCCATGCTTTGCCGTATGTACCAGCGTTGGGCGGATAAACGCGGATTCACCACGGAGATGATTGATTTCTTAGACGGAGATGAAGCAGGCTATAAATCCGTGACTTTGGAGATTCACGGGGAGAATGCTTACGGATATCTGAAATCGGAGCACGGAGTGCATCGTCTGGTACGTATTTCACCGTTTAATGCGGCGGGAAAGCGTCAGACTTCCTTTGTATCCTGTGATATTATGCCGGATTTAAAGGAAGCGCCGGAAGTAGAAATCGATGAAAAGGATTTGCGGATCGATACGTATCGTTCCAGCGGTGCCGGCGGTCAGCATGTCAATAAGACTTCTTCCGCTATCCGTATTACCCATTTGCCGACGGGAATTGTGGTACAGTGTCAGAACGAGCGCTCCCAGTTCCAGAACAAGGACAAGGCAATGCAGATGTTAAAGGCAAAGCTGTATTTGCTTCAGGAGCAGCAGAATGCCGAGAAGGAGTCCGGTATCCGCGGTGAAGTCCGGGATATCAATTTCGGTAACCAGATTCGCTCCTATGTATTACAACCGTACACCATGGTAAAGGATCATCGTACCAACGAAGAGGTAGGGAATGCTCAAATGGTATTGGACGGTAATCTGGACCCGTTTATGAATGCGTATTTAAGGTGGAATGCAACAGGGAAAACAAAAGATTAAATAGAAAGAGGAGGTTATTGTATGGCAGAGAGAGATGTTATTTTTCTGGTAGGTAGGGAAGAATACGGTCTGGACGTGAATGTCGTGACTGCAATCGAACCGATGATGGATATTGTTCCGGTTCCGAATGCTCCGGCTTGTGTTCTTGGACTTATGAATTTGCGCGGTGAAGTGATTCCGGTATACAGTCTGCGCAAGCGTTTCGAGTTAGAGGAAGTTGCTGACAAAGAAAAGAACAAGCTGATTGTAGCCCGTTATGACGGAAAGCCTATTGCGTTTAAGGTGGATGAAGTGCTGGAAATGCAGGATTTTGAGGATAGCACGATTTCCGACACTCCGGTGATAGCACGGTCGGCTCGGACTACCTATGTACGTGCAGTAGCCAACAAGCAAGGGAAGTTGATATTGCTTTTAGAACCTTCCGGCATGTACGAAGGTGATGAAGAAGCACAGATGGATGAAGTGTTAAAGAAAATGGGCTCCGAAGAAGAGTAGTTCCGGAGATAAAAGGTCGGAAAGGCTGTCGCAGGAATGCGGCGGCCTTTTTCATGCAACTAACCTTTTCACACCTTTTATGACCTTAGAGGCTTTCTTTTTTTTATTTAAAATGTCATACTGATATCAATGAATCAAGTGAAGGAGGCTAACGGCATGGAGTTAAAAAACAGTAAAGCATTTTCTTTACGAAGCGTCCAAATGAAGGATGCATATCTTGTGAACGCATTTGAGAAAGAGGTTATGTATCTGACGTCGTTTGATACGGATAAGTTATTGGCGGGATTTCGCGAAACCGCAGGAGTTGATATGAGAGGT
This sequence comes from Lachnospiraceae bacterium, assembly GCA_017463035.1. Lineage (GTDB taxonomy): Bacteria > Bacillota > Clostridia > Lachnospirales > Lachnospiraceae > SIG307. The sequence continues at coordinate 2,824 of JAFTPY010000079.1, read as the reverse complement.
GCGACCCGGTACGAGGGTTGGGAAAGCATGCTCATCGGCGGCCATACCCTGGGTCATTATATGACTGCCTGTGTGCGGAGCTGTGAGTCTGCGAACTGTAAGGAAGAGGACCGACAGGAACTTTTGGGAATATTAAAGCGGTTGGTGGACGGCCTTGCGGAATGTCAGGAAGCGGGAAAGACCGGATTTTTATTCGGTGCGATTATTCAGGATAAGAGTAATGTGGAGCTTCAGTTTGATTATGTGGAAGAAAACAAAACTAACATTATCACACAGGCATGGGTGCCGTGGTATACCATGCATAAGTTGTTTGAAGGTTTGGTGTCTACTGCGGTTATGGACGTAGAGGGTGCTCTTGCAGAGGAAATTAAGCAGACCACTACGGAAGTTATGTCCAAGCTGGCGGACTGGGTATACGGCAGAACCGGCAGCTGGAGTGAGGAGACCCATCGTACGGTGTTGGGCATTGAATACGGCGGAATGAACGATTGTCTGTATGATGTGTATGCAATCACCGGAAAGAAGGAGCATTTGGAAGCTGCCCATGCCTTTGACCAGACAGAGCTGTTTGAGCGCGTATTGCGGGCTGGTGTAGGAGACAATGTGTTAAATAATCACCATGCCAATACGACCATACCTAAGTTTTTGGGTGCATTGAACCGCTATATGGTTGTGGGAGATGCGAAGTATTTAGAGTATGTAACTCATTTTTGGGATTTGGTAACGGAACATCATACCTATATTACCGGAGGAAACAGTGAGTGGGAACATTTCGGAGAAGACCGGATATTGGATAAGGAACGTACCAATTGTAACTGTGAGACCTGTAATGTGTATAACATGCAGAAGATGACGCGGAAGCTGTTTATGATTACCGGGGATGTGAAGTATGCGGATTGGTTTGAAAATACCTACATCAATTCTATTTTGTCGTCCCAGAATCCGGAGACCGGTATGACCACCTATTTCCAACCGATGGCCAGCGGCTTTTACAAGGTGTACGGAGAGCGGTTCAATAAGTTCTGGTGCTGTACCGGAACCGGTATGGAGAATTTCGCGAAGCTGCAGGAGGGCTTCTATTTTGCGAAGGAAAAGGCCTTGATTGTGAATCAATATGTGGCATCTTCTGTGGAATTTGAGGGAGTGACGGTGACCCAGGAGGCAGATATTCCGCGCTCGGAGCAGGTAGTATTCCGATTGGATAAAGCTTTTGACGGGAAGCTTTTATTCCGTCTTCCGTACTGGCTGGCGGGCAAGGCAACGATTACGGTAAACGATAGTGGGTGTGATTATTCTGTAGTAAACGGCAGCACCGGAGCAGCCACGGACAGTCAGGGAATCAAAGGAAATGTGGGAGAAGGTTATGCGGTTGTGGAAGGACCGTTTGAGGCGAATACCAGGATTACCCTTACGCTTCCGATGAAGGTGACGGCGTACAACCTTCCGGACGGAGCAAATACCTACGGATTTAAATACGGTCCGGTGGTTCTGAGTGCCCTTTTGGGAACCAGAGATATGGTGGATACTACTACCGGAGTGAACGTGACCATACCGAGAGAGCGAATCATCGAGACACGTTATATTCCATCGGGAAGCGAGAAGATTCGTGTGACGGATGGAAGTGTGGATGAGTATATGAACCGGATTGAGGAGCATTTAGTGCGGCAGGGAGATGCCCTTTCCTTTACACTTACCGGCACGGATGCAACTCTTACCTTTGTACCGCATTTTTCCCAGCATAAGGAGCGCTACGGTATCTATTTTAAGTTCGGTGAGAAAAATGCTTCCGGTGAGGATGGCTTTGATAAATCCGCAGAACGCATTGATACGGTACAACCGGGTTACGGACAATACGAAAATGACCCGTTGCATAATATGACAGAGCAGGGGGCAGGTTCTGTAGGAACCACCGCAGGCGGTACCTCCCGATATGCAAAGGCAGGCGGAAGCTTTTCTTACACCATGGAGGTGAACAGGGAAGGAACCGCGCTTCTGGCTATGTTTAAGAATGCGGATGCCGGAAAGGGAATCCATATTGCGGTGGGAAATGTTGTGATTTATGAGACTGTTTTAGAAAAGCAAAGCGAAGAAGAATATTTCGAAGTGCTGATTCCGATTTCGAAGGAAGCGATGAATCTTGCGGAGAAGCGTTTCTATAATTGCAGGGAACGTGCGGTACTTACCTTTACGGTAAGCGGTATCGGCGGCGAAGAGTCCGCGGCACTGTGCCAGTTCCTGTATACGGTGGAAACGGCGTAGAAGAATAAGCTTCCAAAGATATAAGGAGCAAGAAAAGAAAGGGGCTGTCGCATTAAGATGTGCGTCGGCTCGGGCGTGGCGAACTCTTGCGAATGACAGGATGTATGATAAAAATAGTTGCCCTCTGTTATAATGTTTTTGAATTTGTCCGAAGGACCGCGCCTTGCGACGTAGTCGATCGGTCGCGGTCGCGTTCACATGACTGTGCACCATATGGTGCACGCATGTTCACTTTGCCTACGCGGATATTAGCTGAGTCGAAATCACCTCTTAGCGGTTCTAAGTCTCGAGGACGCTACCGAGAGACGTTTAGAACCGGTTAGAGGAAGTTTGACGAAGCGTTGCGCTTTAAAAAAACATTATAACAGAGGGCAACTATTTATTTTAATATGCCCCACTCGCAAGAGTGGGCGCGCGCATCTTAATGCGACAGCCCCATCTGTGCTTCAGGCACTTGTTGCCGGTTTTGCTTCGTTTTTCAGCTTGATTAGTTTCCATTTGCCGCTCTTATAACGAAGGAAAACCAGGACGGTTCGCAGTAACTGGTCGCAGGCCAGGGCAATCC
>JAFTPY010000008.1 GCA_017463035.1 Lachnospiraceae bacterium | reverse complement strand
TGTGACATGGCAAAGGTGAAGGGATTACTTAGACCGCCGGCAGAGGGAAGTGTGTGTGATGTGATGGTGCAGTATAAATAAAAGGAATGAACAGGGCTGTCGCAGAATACGGCGGCTCTGTTTTTGATTCTATGGGGGGAGGCACGCCAATAGGAAGAAAGTTCGGTTGTTTTGTAATTTTTTCCTGTGCTATAATCAAAGAGGTTTGAAAACCAAAGAGAAGGAAGGAATGATTAGAGCATGGGGACAAAAGCGAGAAAGGAAATTGTAGCGGGACAAGGGTTCTATTATATGCCGTCGGCGTATGTGACCCTGAAGGTGACTGTGGAAGGACGTTACAGTCATGAGAAAATGGAACGGGCGGTACGTCTTTTGGAGGAGGCGCATCCGTTGATTCATCATGTTGTACGAAAGTCCGGAAGCAAGATGTGGTTTGAGGATGCGGGAAAGCATGTAACATTAAAGGAATATGACGAGCTGCGGAACATTACATGGGAAGCGGCAATCCGCAAAATGGTTTATAAACCGATTAATTTGCTGGAGACTCCGGGCGTTATGATTGGTGTTGTGATAAGAGCCGACCGCTTCTATTTGATGGTAGTTTGTCAGCATATGTACGGAGACGGGATGTCGGTAAAGCTGTTGATGGAGGATTTGATTTATGCGTATCGTACCGGAGAGGTACCGGCGAAGAAAAGGGCTTATCCGGAACTGAGCGAAAAGGATTTGCCGGAAGCGTACAGAATTCCGGATGCTGTGAGAGAAGGATTGCTCGCAGTCAGCAAAAAATGTGAAGAAAAGCAAGTGGAGTTTACGTGGGAAGACTATAAGCAGATGATAGAGACCCACAATGCGTCCACAGGATATGGTCTGGTATGCAGGAATATTAAGAAACCGATGTTTTTGAAATTGCGGGAGAAATGCAAAGAGCTGGGCGTAACAATCGGTGCGGCAGTCAGCACGGCTATTGCGGGGGCTATGCTTCAGGGAGATGCGATAGAAGCAATTATATCGGTAGATACAAGAAACTTGTTCGGAAGTATGAAGGAAGACGAGCTGGCCAATTATGCGTCCTGTATCAAACCGCTTCTGAGTTATGACCGTAGCCTCGGCTTTTGGGACAATGTGGTAATGGTTGATCGCTGTATTAAGGAAAAGCGTACTCATACGGAAGAAATGCTTGCGACCTTATATACCTTTATGTTACTCAGTGCGGATGCATTCGGAGCGGCATATTATGCAAGATACGGTATGTTCCGGGATATGGAAGTGCTGGGGATGATGCGAAATGCGTTGTCATTAAGTTATGGCAGTGAGAACTTCGAATTGTCCAACCTGAAGAATATATCTTTTGAGGAAGCGGCAGGGGATATTGTTGTAAGAGATGCATATTTTATTCCGAATTTGATGCCGGCGTGTAACTGTACCTTCGGCGTGACGTCGTTAAAAGATGTGTTGACACTTTCTCTGGGCCATAAGCCGAATGCGGTATCGGAGAATCGGGCGTGGGAGATTATCAATGCGGTATATGACAGCTTGACAATGAGCTTGGAAGAAGATGCTTCGGTTGCATCATAAGAATTCACACAGAAGAGAGGATATGCACATATGGAGAAGGTCGCCGATTTGGAAGTATATGTACAACGAATGCAGAAGTCCTTTATGGACAAAATGTTTTTTATTGATAAGATATTCGAACCGATTGACACGATTTTGGATTTCGGATGTGCCAACGGTGTATTGATTCGGGCAATGCAGTATCTGTTTCCGGAATATGAGTATATCGGTTATGATATCAGTGAAGATATGATCCGGAAGGCAAAAGAACTGTTGCCGGAATGCAAGTTTTATAAAGAGTGGAACGAAATTGCCATGGATCCGAAGGAGACCTTAATCAACATTTCCAGTACGCTCCACGAGGTGTACTCCTACGGAACCGAGGCATCGGTAGCGGAATTTTGGGACAGAGTCTTCGGCTCCGGGTTTAAGTACATCGCCATCCGGGATATGATGGTGTCCGAAACTGCTATAGGTAAGGCTGACCCTTCCGATGTGGAAAAGGCGAGAAAAATTTTCCCGGAGAAGCTGGCGGAATACGAAAGCATCTGGGGAAGCATCGAGGAACGCTTCAACCTCATTCATTACTTATTAAAGTACAGTTATACGGAAAACTGGGAGCGCGAGGTAAACGAGAACTACCTTCCGCTCAAGGTGGAAGCGCTGCTCCGCATGATTCCGGAGGAATATGAAATCGTATACAGCGAGCACTATGTGCTGCCTTACGTGAAACAACAGATTAAGCGTGATAGCGGCATCGATTTGAAGGATGCCACGCACTTTAAAATCTTACTGAAAAGAAAGTAGGATGAGATATAGGGAGGGGAAAATCCATACTGTTTATAGCGGAGAAAAGAGCTGTCGCAAATGCGGCGGCTCTTTTTTACAAAATACCTCTTGACATATAATACTATGCGTAGTATAGTATTGTGCGTAAGGAGGTATTCTATGGATATTCAATTGAAACGCGGACTGTTAGATGTTTGTGTGCTGGCAGCTATTAAGGATGAGGATTCCTACGGCTATCAGATTATCAAGGATATGAAGCCCTATGTAGAGATTTCCGAATCCACCTTATATCCGATACTTAGGCGTTTGGAAGGTGCGGAGCTTTTAACGGTACGGAATGCGGAGCATAACGGCAGGTTGCGGAAGTATTACCATATTACGGACTTGGGACTTGCCCGGATTGAAGAGTTTAAGGAAGAGTGGAAGGAATTGCTTTCGATTTATGAGTTTGTAACGAAGGAGGGAGTACGAAATGAAGAAGAATGAGTTTCTTGCGGAGCTGCGCGGACGCCTGGCCGGTTTGTCCGAAGCGGATTTGAACCGGTCGTTGGATTATTACGCAGAGATGATTGATGATCGTATGGAGGATGGACTTTCCGAGGAGGAAGCGGTAAACGCTGTGGGGACACCGGCGGAGATTGCGAACGAGATACTGGGGGAGATGCCCCTTGCCAAACTGGTAAAGGCCCGGGTGAAGCCAAAGGGTCGGATGACTGCATGGGAGGTTGTGTTGTTGATACTGGGGTCGCCGCTCTGGCTGGCTTTGCTGCTTACGTTGTTTGCAGCGGTGTTTTCGCTATACATTGCCTTTTGGGCTGTTATTATCAGCCTGTGGGCAGCGGAACTGGCTCTGGGGACGGCGGCACTTGCAGGGATTTGCGTACTGCCGGTTGCAATCACACAGGGGAATGTATGGGCAGGAATCGCGTTGTTCGGTGCAGGTCTGGTTCTTGCTGGACTTACCGTTTTCGGTTATTACGGATGTTTGTACGCATCAAAAGGGTTATGCGTTTTCTGTAAGAAAATGTTCCGTTTTGTGAAGGGCTGTTTTATCAGAAAGGAGGCGGTACAATGAAAAAGTCAACGAAAATGTCTTTACGAATTGCGCTCTTGCTGTGTCTGGCAGGACTGGCTATCTGGCTTGTGAGTTTTATCGCCGTAGGTTTTGATATAACGAAAATAAGTACGGTAACTTATGAAACGAAAACGTATGAAGTAAACGAAGATTTCTCGGATATTACAATTAAGATTAAGACGGCGGACCTTCGTTTTGTGCAGTGGGAGAAAGAATACAGTAAAATTGTATGCCACGAAGAGGCACGAATGAAGCATACTGCCGCAGTGCAGGACGGTACACTTATGATTACGGTAAAGGATACCCGCAAGTGGTACGATAACATAGGAATATCCTTTGACGATGCGGAGCTGACCGTTTACCTTCCGAAGAAACAATATGAAGCACTGGAAATAAAGAGTGATATCGGTGATGTGGAAATGCCGGAGGGCTTTGCGTTTGAAACGGCGACGCTGGAAACCGATACAGGAGATGTTGACTGGCAGGCATCGGTTGCCGGTAAACTGACGATAGAGACCGATACAGGAGCAGTGAATGTGGATACGGACATTCTCGAAAAACTGGAAGTAAAAACATCGACAGGAGATGTTTCGGTAGATTCTGTAAAGAATGCGCTCTTGGTTTCTGTAGAAACCTATACGGGAGAAATCCGGTTAAACAATATAAAATGCAGAATCTTCAGCGCGAAAACCGATACGGGTGAAATTCGGATAAAAGATACTGTTGCCGGTTTAAACGGGACGATTCTCAGTCAAACCGGTGATGTTACCCTTGAAGACTCCGATGCGGTAGAATCTCTCTATATAAAAACCGACACGGGAGATGTAACAGGCACCTTGTTAACGGGGAAGCTGTTCCAAACCGAAACCGATACCGGCAATGTTGACGTACCGGCAACAAACGGCTATCCATGTGCAATTATTACAGACACCGGAGATATAAATATAGAAGTAATCGGGAAATAGCAGATAATGAATCGATAAACATTAGGGAGTTTTCATGTTTTCCTACATTATTTATAAAAGCAACAGGGCTGTCGCAAATGCGGCGGCTCTTTCTTCGTGGGTTTGAGGAAATCTTCCTCGGGTCACCGGATGGACAGTTGGAACATGTTTTTGCTTTTCCCGAAGGGGCGCGTCCTTAGCGCAGTCGATATCACCTCTTAGCGGTTCTAAGTCTCGAGGCCACACCCGAGAGACGTTTAGAAACGGTTAGAGGAGGATTGACGGAGCGTTGCGACTTGCAAAAACTGTTCCAATCTGTTCGACGGTGACCGAGAAGAGTCCCAGCCTCCCCACGAAGAAAGAGCCCCGCATCCCTCCTCACAGCCCGTCCTGCCTAGAAAAAAGTGGAAAAACATGAAAAATCCCTCAAAAAAGTGCTTGCAAAATGGAAATATCGGTGTTATAATGATAGACGGACTTTTTTCGAAAGGAGTGAAAAGACGTGAAAGTTAGATCTTCCGTAAAACCGATTTGCGAAAAATGTAAGATCATCAAGAGAAAGGGCGCCATCAGAGTAATCTGTGAGAACCCGAAGCACAAACAAAGACAGGGCTAGGACCTTTGCTTTGTAGGGAGTTTCCCTGAAAGCAGGTCGTTTCAATAAATACCGCAAGGTAGATAGAGGAACAGTTCTTGCTTTTTGTGTTACAAGCCCCTGCGTAGGACCGCAAGGCGGTTTGCAGTGGGAACATTGTGATATTGTGGGCGGACATCGATACGAAACACACGGTAGTGTGTCGGCTTTCGGAGTGCCTTTTAGGTGTGAAAGGGTTCCGGCATTTGATGTCAGGCTTTAGAGACAGTGTCATTATCACTTTCTCTTTCGGCACGGGAAACGCCGTCGCCGTCACAATTTAAAGCGGCTGGTGACTGCAATGCAGTCAAACCCCACATTCGTTACGAAGTGGGTCGCCCAAAGTGGGCAAGCGGATATTCCGCAAGAAACTATCAAAATTTTTAACGGAGGTGTAATACGCACATGGCTCGTATCAGTGGTGTAGATTTACCAAGAGAGAAACGTGTAGAAATCGGCCTTACCTATATTTACGGTATCGGCAGAGTAAGTTCCAACAAGATTCTTGCCAAGGCAAATATCAATCCGGACACTCGTGTGAAGGATTTGACCGATGAAGAAGTGGCAAAGATTCGTGATATCATCGATGAGGATTTCCTTGTAGAGGGTGATTTAAGACGTGAAACCGCATTAAACATCAAGAGATTACAGGAAATCGGTTGCTACAGAGGCATTCGTCACAGAAAGGGTCTCCCGGTTCGCGGTCAGAATACCAAGAACAACGCGAGAACCAGAAAAGGTCCGAAGAGAACCGTTGCGAATAAGAAGAAGTAATATAAGGAGGATTTGTCATGGCTAAGAAGTTAGCAGCAAAGAAAGTGACTAAGAAGCGTGTCAAGAAGAACGTAGACCGTGGACAGGCACACATTCAGTCATCTTTTAATAATACAATCGTTACTCTTACAGATGCAGAAGGCAATGCTCTTTCCTGGGCAAGTGCCGGTGGATTAGGATTCAGAGGTTCCAGAAAGTCTACTCCTTATGCAGCACAGATGGCAGCTGAGACTGCAGCAAAGGCAGCTCTCCCGCACGGCTTAAAGTCTGTTGATGTTATGGTTAAGGGACCGGGTTCCGGTAGAGAAGCAGCTATTCGTGCCCTTCAGGCATGTGGTATCGAAGTTACCAGCATTAAGGATGTAACTCCGGTTCCGCACAATGGTTGCCGCCCGCCGAAGCGCAGAAGAGTCTAATTTATTGGTGAAAGGAGAACTGACATGGCTAGAGATATGGGTCCTGTTTTAAAGAAGTGCAGAAGCCTTGGCATTGAGCCGGCATTCATCGGCGTTGATAAGAAGTCTAACAGAAACTTCGCAAGAGCAGGTAAGAAGGTTAGTGAATATGGTTTGCAGCTTCGCGAGAAGCAGAAGGCAAAGTTCATTTACGGCGTGCTTGAGAAGCCGTTCCGTAACAACTTTGAGAAGGCAAAGAAGCTTAAGTACGGTACCACCGGTGAGAACATGATGATTCTCTTAGAGCTTCGTCTTGATAACGTAATTTTCCGTCTCGGTTTCGCAAGAACCAGACGTGAGGCTAGACAGATTGTTGACCACAAGCACGTATTAGTAAACGGCAAGTGCGTAAACATCCCGTCTTATATTGTAAAGGCCGGCGATGTGATTTCCATCTCCGAGAAGGCAAAGAGCACCCAGAGATACAAGGATGTTCTTGAAGTAACCGGCGGCAGAACCGTTGCTTCCTGGTTAGAGGCAGATCAGGAGAACCTTACCGGTACTGTTAAGGAAATCCCGAACAGAGAGCAGATCGATGTTCCGGTAAATGAGATGCTTATTGTCGAGTTGTATTCTAAGTAATCAACTTTTTAATAACAAGGAGGGTCCGCTTTGTTTGATTTTGAAAAACCGAAAATTGAAATTGTTGAAATTTCCGAAGATAATAAGTACGGTCGTTTTGTGGTAGAGCCTCTTGAAAGAGGATACGGCACGACGCTTGGTAATTCCCTCAGAAGAATTATGCTTTCGTCCTTGCCGGGTGCAGCTGTCAGTCATGTAAAGATTGACGGTGTTGTACATGAGTTCAGCACGATTCCGGGCGTAAAAGAAGACGTTACCGAAATTATTATGAACATCAAGAGCCTGTCCATTAAGAACACAAGCGAAACAAATGAGTCAAAGACGGCTTACATTGACTTCTCCGGCGAAGGCGTAATTACTGCCGCTGACATCCAGGTTGATCAGGATATCGAGATTACGAATCCGGATCAGGTAATCGCTACCTTAAACGGTGGTGCTGATTCCAAGCTTTACATGGAGCTCACCATTCAGAAGGGCAGAGGTTACATCGGTGCAGACAAGAATAAGAACGATAAGATGCCGATCGGCGTTATTGCAATCGATTCCATCTACACCCCGGTTGAGCGTGTAAACCTCACGGTTGAGAATACCCGTGTTGGTCAGATTACGGATTTCGATAAGCTGACACTTGATGTGTTTACCAACGGTACATTAGCTCCGGACGAGGCTGTCAGCCTTGCAGCGAAGGTACTTAGTGAGCATTTGAATTCCTTCATCGACCTGTCCGAGAAGGCAAAGAACGTTGAAGTTCTGGTTGAGAAGGAAAACAACGATAAGAGTAAGGCACTTGAGATGAGCATTGAGGAGTTAGAGCTTTCCGTTCGTTCCTTCAACTGCTTAAAGAGAGCCGGCATCAACACCGTTGAAGAATTAATCGACAAGACTCCGGAGGATATGATGAAGGTTCGTAACCTTGGTCGTAAGTCCCTTGAGGAAGTTCTTGGTAAGTTAAAAGAACTTGGTTTATCTTTAAACCAGGGTGATGACTAAATTTAGGAGGAAGGCACAATGGCAGGTTATAGAAAGCTCGGCAGAACATCTAGCCAGAGAAAAGCATTGTTAAGAAACCAGGTAACAAACCTGTTATACCATGGTAAGATTAAGACCACCGAAGCGAAGGCTAAGGAAATCCGCAGCATCGCTGAGCACTTAATCACTATGGCTGTTAAGGACAAGGATAACTACGAGATGGTTACTGTTAAGGCTAAGGTTGCCCGCAAGGACAAGGATGGCAAGAGAGTAAAGGAAGTAGTTGACGGCAAGAAGGTAACCGTATTTGACGAAGTTGACAAGCAGATTAAGAAGGAAAACGCTTCCAGATTACATGCTAGACGTCAGATGAACAAGGTTCTTTACGGAATTACTTCTGTTCCGACCGAAGCAGCCGGTAAGAAGAAGAACACGAAGACCGTTGATGTTGCAGATAAGCTCTTTGATGAGATTGCACCGAAGTACGCAGATCGTAAGGGTGGTTACACCAGAATCGTTAAGATTGGTCAGCGTAAGGGTGACGCAGCAATGGAAGTTTTCATTGAATTAGTTTAGTGATTGTCGGGGCTGTCGCACTAAGGTGTGATGGCCCCTTTTTCCGTCCGCTCATCTTGGCTTTGGAAAGGTACGGAGAATCTACGCGACAGAAATAGCTTTCTTGTCATGTTCTCCGGATGTAAGTCTTTCTAATTGTTTCGGAGTGTTTTTCTTAATAGGGACCCAACCGGCTCCAACGCGCCGTCCGTGGCGCGTGTCGCCTTGTACAGACCTCCTGTCTGTACATTGCTGACAGGCAAACGAAACAATAAGAAAGTCTAACATCCTACGTAAAATTCCAAGAAACCTATTTCTGCCACGGGATTCTCCTGTGCATTCGAAAAGGGAAGATGAGCTTGTTAAAAGAAGCGGCAATAATAATTAGAAATAAAGATGAGTTGACGGAAAAGGGAAAGCGGAGATAATTACGAGAAACAGAGCCGGTCATAGATTGAGCATTTATGAGGAGCAAAAGTAATATAGATAGTTGATGAAATACACCGAAAGGAGGCCGTTATGAAGAAGAGTATGTTACGTACAAAAAATCTCGTGTTTGAGTATATACGAAGAGATGAGGAAGGAAATGTTGAGGACATCCTACGAGCATTAGACGACGTATCATTGGAAGTGCAGAAGGGTGAGTTTGTGGCTATCTTAGGGCATAACGGTTCCGGTAAGTCCACGGTGGCAAAGCATATCAATGCGCTTCTTTCGCCGACGGAGGGTGCGGTGTTTGTGAATGATATGGATACGCAGGATGAGGAGCATTTGTGGGATATCCGTAAGAGTGCGGGCATGGTGTTTCAGAATCCGGATAATCAGATTATTGCTACGGTGGTGGAAGAGGATGTGGCCTTTGGGCCGGAGAATATCGGTGTTCCGACAGAGGAGATTTGGCGTCGGGTGGAGGAAAGCCTGACAGCGGTGGGGATGACTGCATACCGGACTCATTCTCCGAATAAACTGTCCGGTGGACAGAAGCAACGTGTGGCAATTGCAGGGATTATGGCAATGCGGCCGGATTGTATTATTTTGGATGAGCCGACGGCCATGCTTGACCCGGTGGGGCGCAAGGAAGTCATGAAGACGGTTCATGAGCTGAATAAAATCGAAGGGGTAACCATTCTTTTGATTACCCATTATATGGATGAAGTAATCGACGCAGACCGCGTCATTGTGATGGACGAAGGAAAGATAGTAATGCAGGGAACGCCGCGTCAGGTGTTCTCGCAGGTGGATAAGTTAAAGGGATATCGCTTGGATGTACCGCAGGTGACGGAGCTCGCCTATGAGCTGAAGAAGCAGGGTGTACCGATGCCGGACGGGATTTTAACCATAGAGGAGTTTACGGCGGCGTATACAGCTGCAAAGGCGAAAGTAACGCAAGGAACCGTATAGAGACAGGAAAGCGATATGGCAAGATACTCTGAATGAATTGAGATAGAAGGGGCAGACAACTTTGAAAGAGTGTGTCTGTGGCAGAACAAGGATAGAAAGGAGGCGGCGAAATGGAAGCAACCAGAGATTTGCAGGAGTGTATGGTACTGGACCATGTGAATTATGTATACGGCGAAGGTACGGCGTATGAGAAGCATGCGTTAAAGGATATTAATCTGGTGCTGGGGAAGGGCGAGTTTATTGGGTTGATCGGTCATACCGGTTCCGGTAAGTCCACTTTGGTGCAGCATTTAAACGGACTGATAGCACCGACCTCCGGTCATATTTATTATCGCGGAAATGACATTTGCGCTGCCGGTTTTAATAAAAAGGAATTACGTAGCAAGGTGGGTTTGGTGTTCCAGTATCCGGAGCACCAGTTGTTTGAAACGACGGTAGTCAAGGATGTGGCCTTCGGTCCGAAAAATATGGGCCTGCCGCAGCTTGAAATCGATATGCGGACCTTTGCGGCCTTAAAGGAAGCCGGGGTAAGCGAGGAATTGTATGATGCGTCACCGTTTGAATTATCCGGAGGACAGAAGCGTCGTGTGGCCATTGCGGGTGTTCTTGCTATGCAGCCGGACATTTTGATTCTGGATGAGCCGACGGCAGGACTGGATCCGAGAGGCCGGGATGAGATTTTAGACCGTATTGCGCAGATTCACGCAGAAGGGAACCGAACCATCATTTTGGTGTCCCACAGTATGGAGGATGTGGCAAAATATGCCTCCAGACTCATTGTAATGAAGGAAGGCAGTGTGTTTTGTGACGGCATGCCGAAGGAAGTATTTGAGGTGTATCAAGAGCTTGAGAAAATCGGGCTTGCGGCACCGCAGGTTACTTATTTGTCAGAAGCACTCCGTCAGGCGGGCGTTGCGTTACCGCACAATGCCACCACCCTTTTTGAAGCGAAGGAGCTTCTCCTTGCGGACTGGAAGGGAGGCAGAAGATGATTCGAGATATTACCATCGGTCAGTACTATCCGGTCGATTCGCCGATTCATCGACTGGACCCACGCGTAAAGCTGGCGGGGACGATGTTGTTTTTGATTTCCCTGTTTGTGTTTTCGGGATATTTGGGCTATGTGATTGCGGCGGCCTTTGTGGGCATTGTCATTAAGATTTCTAAGGTGCCGTTCCGCTATATTGTGCGGGGGTTAAAACCGGTCATGATTTTGCTCATGTTTACGTTACTGTTTAACGTATTTTTGACCAGAGAGGGCACTGAACTGTTCTCCTGGGGAATTATTCATATTTACGACCAGGGCTTGATTATTGCCGGTCTTATGGCGATACGTTTGGTGCTTTTGGTGCTTGGCACGTCTCTTATGACCTTTACCACTACACCGAACCAGTTGACGGACGGTCTGGAAAAGGGCCTTCGGGGCTTAAAAAAGATTAAGGTGCCGGTGCACGAAATTGCCATGATGATGTCCATTGCGCTTCGTTTTATCCCGATTTTAATCGAGGAAACGGACAAAATTATGAAGGCGCAGCAGGCGCGAGGCGCGGACTTTGAAAGCGGAAAACTTCTGCAGCGTGCAAAAGCGTTAGTACCGCTTTTAGTACCGCTGGTGGTGTCGGCCTTCCGTCGTGCCAATGATTTGGCACTGGCCATGGAAGCCCGTTGTTATCACGGCGGCGACGGCAGAACGAAGATGAAGCCGTTAAAGTACAAGAAGAGAGATTTTATTGCATATTTGATATTGTTTGGATATTTGGGACTTGTAATCGGGAGCGGGTTCTTGTTTTAAAGGAAGCGCATTCCGGTAAGTGAAGGTATTACGTAGCAGTACAGGGGCGGTATTGCGGGGAGAAAAGGTATGGAGATAGGTGAGTTAGTACAAAGTCTTGGTTTAGGGGAACTACAGAAGGAACCGTTGGAAGTAAAAGGCGGGTTGCTTCATAAAATGTACCGTGTCACCACGAGTAAGGGTGAATATGCGGTGAAGGTATTAAATAGTGAGATTATGAAACGTCCGACAGCGTTACGGAATACCGTAAACTCCGAGAAAATAGCGGTAGCCTTTACCGGAATCCTTCCGGTGGTGGCAGCTATGGAAGTGCAGGGAAAGCAGATTCATGAGCTGGACGGAAGCTTTTACATGGTTTTTCCGTGGGTGGAAGGACGGTCTGTGTTTCCGGGGGAAATTAATGAGAAGCACTGCGAGGCCATAGGTGATATCTTAGGAAGAATGCACCTGGCGGACATCACCGTTGACGGAGTGGAGCCGGAGGCGGTGGAGGCAGAAGAGTTTCCTTGGGATACCTACTTGCAAACAGCAAAGGAGCAGGAAAAGCAGAATATCAAGGACGGTCAAGGTTTCAATTGGCTTGCACAATATGAAAAGGCTGTGTTTGATATAAAGAAATGGAACCGGGCAGCCTGCGACGCACAGCAAACGTTAGCGCAAACGCAGGTACTCAGCCACAGAGACCTGGACCCGAAGAATGTTATGTGGAACGGTGCGGAACCGCTTATCATTGACTGGGAAGCTGCCGGCTACATCAATCCGTATCAGGAGTTTTTGGAAGTGCTGAACTATTGGGCAGATGACGGTGCAGGAGGCCTTGTGCGCAGTTATTTTGATGCGCTTACAGCCGCTTACGGAACATATATGAGTCTTGCTAATGTCCCGTGGAATGCGGTGTTTGCAGGAAGCTACAGCGGAATGCTTGGCTGGCTTGATTACAATGTGAAACGTGCCTTGGGAATCGAAGCTTCCGGGGAAGAAGAGATTCGCATGGGCGAGGAACAGGTAATTGGGACGATCGGGGCGTTATATGCGTATTGCGATAAAGTGGAACTGATGAAGAGATGGCTGGGAGTCAAAAATGATAGATAGAGCTATTGCATATAAAAGTATTATCATGCGTTGTGACCGGATTGATAAGTCTGCATATGCGGAACCGGATTCCGGTGTTGAAATCGAATTTTATAAGCAAGGAATGGAAACGGGTTGGGCAGAGGTACAGAAGGGTGCAGGCGAGTTTGCGGACTGTACGGAAGAGGAGATTGTTTCGTACTTTACAAAACGGTTTGGAACAGCGCAACAAGAGTTAGAACGACGATGTATTTTCCTCAAAGAAAAAAAGACCGGAGCCTATATCGGCACCTGTATCGCATGGTTTGAACCAAAGGGAGAAGAAATCGTTCCGGTTTTGCACTGGCTTGCGGTAAAGGATGCTTATGCAAATCATGGATATGCCAGAGTGTTGGTTACGGAAGTAATGAACATATTTGAAAAGTCGAATTCAGGACAAAAGATATATTTACATACCCAACCGTGTTCTTATAAGGCAATCAAGTTATACAATGATTTCGGCTTTTGTATGACGAAAACCGATACCTACGGAACTGCGGTAAATGAGTATACAGAAGCAATGGCGATATTGGAAAAGTATATGACAGACGAATCTTATAAAAAATTGCTTCAAACGAGCGTGTTATAGCTTGAGAAGAACGGCATAGAAAGTATTGTATTGAAAGAAGACGCGTTATACAGAAAGGGGACAACCATGCGGCGTATACTGTTGATTGTGGCATATGACGGAACAAAATACTGCGGTTGGCAGATTCAGCCAAATGCCATCACGGTGGAAGAAGTGTTAAACCGTGAGTTGTCCCGTCTGTTAAAGGAAGAGATTGAGGTTATCGGTGCCAGCCGTACCGATTCCGGAGTTCATGCCATGGGAAATGTGGCGGTGTTTGATACGGAGACCCGGATTCCGGCGGAAAAGCTCTGCTATGCCTTAAACCACAGCCTACCGGAGGACATTGTGATTCAGAAGTCCTTCGAGGTGGCACCGGATTTTCACCCGCGAAAGTGGGACAGTAAAAAGACCTATGAATATAAGATTTGGAATGCGGACTTTGTACAGCCGTTTAACCGTGGGTATACCCATTTTGTATACCACGATTTGGATGTGGAAGCTATGCGGGAGGCAGCGCAGTACTTCCTTGGAGAGCATGACTTTACCAGCTTTTGTTCCACCAAGGCCCAGGTGCCGGACCATGTCCGCACCATCTATTCCTTAGAGGTGGAGCAGGACGGACATCTGATTACCATTCGCGTGTCCGGCAGCGGTTTCCTTTACAATATGGTGCGTATCATTTCGGGAACGCTGTTACAGATCGGTGAGCATCTGAAGAAGCCGGAAGATGTAAAGACAATGATAGAAGCAAAGAATCGCGAAGCAGCGGGACCGACCGCACCGGCAAAAGGACTGATGCTTGTGGGTATTGAGTATTTTCCGGATCCGGGGAAGCTGTGGGCGGATAGAATGGAAGCGGTGCTTACGGAAGAGGAGCGGTAGTCTGTGAAGAAAGAGCAGAAAGCAACTGTAGTTTATTTGGAAGACGGTATGCTAATTAGTAAGAAAGAATATTCGTGTTGGAAAGAGATTCAGGATGAATATTATGAAAAGTATATAACAAGTTTTAAACCGTGGTCTTGTGAGGAAATTATAAGTTTTTTTGAGGATGACTTGGGAGCGGAAGAAAATTGGCCGTTTTCTAGGAAACGGATTATTGAATTTTTCAGAAGTGATGAAATACTGATTCGAGCCGAATAGTGTTGAAAGGAGTCTGCCTAAAGGTGTTTCCTGAATACAATATGTGAGGTTGAATTTATAAAAATCAATATTGGTCACAAAAAGTCATCATAAACATGATTTTTGCAAACGAAAACTAAGAAAATTTAAAATTTCTTCAAAAAACCTTAGAAAAATGCTTGACTTTACTTTAGACACCCGCTATAATGCGAAATGTTGGTAAGGTTATTCCGCATCGTCAGCGGAAGCTGACCATGAAGAAATAGAATGACAAGAAGATGAATGTAAGGAGGAAAATGCTATGAAGAGTTTTATGGCAAGCCCGGCTACCATCGAGAGAAAGTGGTATGTTATCGATGCACAGGGACAGACTTTAGGACGTCTTTCTTCTGAAATCGCTAAGATTTTAAGAGGTAAGAATAAGCCGACTTTTACCCCGCATATTGACACCGGAGACAACGTTATCGTTATCAACGCTGAGAAGATTAAGGTTACCGGTAAGAAGATGGATCAGAAGATCTACTACAAGCATTCCGATTATCCGGGTGGAATGAGAGAGACCACCTTAAAGGAAATGCTCGATAAGAAGCCGACCGACGTTATTACGCTCGCTGTAAAGGGTATGCTTCCGAAGGGACCGTTAGGAAGAACCATGATCGAGAAGTTACATGTATATGCTGGCGCTGAGCATCCGCATGCTGCACAGAAGCCGGAAGCATTAGAGATTAAGTTTTAATTAGGTCGAAAGGAGGAAATAAAAATGGCTAAGGCAAGATATTACGGTACTGGTAGAAGAAAGAGCAGTATCGCTAGAGTATACCTCGTTCCGGGTAACGGCAAGGTAACGATCAATAAGAGAGATATCGACAACTATTTCGGTCTTGAGACCTTGAAGCTCATCGTTCGTCAGCCGCTCGCATTAACCGAGACCGCTGATAAGTTCGATGTTATCGTAACTGTTCGTGGCGGTGGTTTCACCGGCCAGGCAGGTGCAATCAGACACGGTATTTCCCGTGCATTATTGCAGGCAGATGCTGACTATCGTTCGGCATTAAAGAAGGCTGGCTTCTTAACCAGAGATCCTCGTATGAAGGAAAGAAAGAAGTACGGCTTGAAGGCTGCAAGACGTGCACCGCAGTTCTCCAAGAGATAATCAAAGAGAATTATCAAAGAAGCTACAAACCTCAGAAACTCAGTGTTTCTGGGGTTTTTCTTTGTATATGAAATGTGATGGATGGTTGTGAAAAGTGGAAAAAAGTAACTCGTAGGGTACAAGTAGGTAACACGTAGGACACAAAGTTATCACCCTATTTTGTTTATCTCAGCCACAAGGACTTCGATATCGAGATGCGTGTATACCCGTTCTGTCAATGTCATTGCGCCGGAGTGTCCCACAATCTTCTTTATCATGGTCGGTTCTACATGTGCTTCTGTCAACATGGAGATACAGGTGTGTCTTGTATCGTGCGGCTGATGCTTCATACCAAGGGCTTCCATGAGAGGAAACCAGTAACTATCCTTGTAGTTGCGATACTGGAAATGTTCGTTGTTCTCCGTATGAAGAAGGTATTCACAATCAGAAGACTCGTACCAGGCCTTGTAAAACGGAAGAACCTTATCCGCAATAGGAACCTTTCGGATTCCGTTTTCGGTTTTACTGGCAATCACATCGAAGTATCGCTCTTCTAAGTGAACATTTTCCTTCTTTAAATCCAGAAACTCGGAGATTCGGCAACCGTTATAAATAAGCATCAGTATAATTTGATAATACTTATCGTCTTTGAGTTCCCATAGTCTATCGACTTCTGATTTCTCGAATTTCGTACGTTCATTCTTATTCGGATTCTTGCTCTTATGCTTCACAACATCCACATATTCAGAATAGTTCTTGTTGCACACATCATGCTTTATGGCATAGTCATAAAGTTGATTGAAGAGCACTTTCAGTTTCCTGAGAGTAGGATAGTTCTTTCCACAGGTATCAATCACATTTTGTAAATCATTAAGCTTAATGTCCCGGAAGGGAATATGGTACAGTGTACCACACGCTCGATAGGATGCGGTATAACCATTCACATTTGACTTGGAAATGGTAGGATATTTTTCCTTAGACCACAAGTCATAGATGTCTTGGAATGTCGTCCTGGATGCATTTGCATCGAAGGGATTCTGATGATATTCCGCAAGCATCTGCAATCCTTCCTTCTTTGTTTCGGCATAGCCGATTACGGCATACTTTTGCTTTTTCTTTTCTGTAACAGGATCAATCTCCCATCCAGTTGTAATTTTGACCATATACGGTCTTCGTCTGTTGCCGGATAGTTTTTTAACACTTCCATATCCGTTCGGTAATTTCAAATAATATCAATCCTCCTTTAGTGCCCAGGTTAATTTATGATAGAAGGCTATTTGCCTGTATCATCGGTCTTGTTCATTAGTTTGATTCCTGCGTAGTATGCCAGTTCTGTTTCAAACCAATGGTCAAAGTGAGCTTTATCTACCGGTGTATTATCGTGGTCTGTAAGCTCCTCTGCATATCTTTCTAAAAAGAGACATAAGTCTTGATTCAGTTCAGCTGCTTTGTTATTTCCGTCAAATCGCAGAGAACAAGTCCATTCCTCATGCTGAGGTGGTCTTTTCACATCAATATCGAAATGAAGACCGGCTTTTTTATTAAGTTCGTTAATTACATACATAACATCAGAAAGTGTGTCTAAACGGATTTCCTGTTTTTGATATCCGATGATATCGGTAGGGGAAACATTCAGAGCTTTGGCAATTTCATTAATTATTGCAATGGAAGGTTCGATTTCTCCGCTTTCATATTTTTGAATGGTTCGCATGGTCTTTCCGAGTATCTCAGCCAGCTCTGTTTGGCTCAGATGTGCTGCTTTTCTTGCGGTTCTTATTCTCATTCCCAGTTCGGTTTTGTCCTTCATATCGGCACCTCGCTTTATTCGTTTGTTTGAATTGTAACACATGGCAATACGAAGTGTCAAGTCGTAATGCGAAAAAATAATTCGTATTTTGTGTTGACAAAATGAAATGACGGTGTTAATATAAAACACGAACAAAAAGTTCGTAATTTTGACAAGGGAGGTGAGAGGATGAGCGAAAAGAAGTTATATGTGGAGCTTCCGCCGTTTACCGGTAGAAATGTTTCCATTAGCGAGATTGCAGAGGCTATGCATAAGGATGCCCAGTATGTAAGAATCGGTCTTCAGCAGGGGATTTTTAAGTTTGGATATGCAATGAAGGTTGGGAATTCCAAGGAGTACAACTATTATTGCCCGGACAGAAAGGTCTGGGAAGAAATCGGCTATTTTTGCCCGGAAGCTGTCTGAGGACAGAAAAATAGACTTACCTGTTGGCGCAAGTAAGTCTATCAAAAGCCGGAGCCTTCTTATAAATCGTAATTAAAGTATACCAAGGTTTCCGGCTTAGTTCAATCAACAATTGTTGGAGGAAGGAACATGGAAGAGAACAAAACAGAGTTAAACCTGATTCACATGTCTGAAATTGAATCGGAAGAAGTCTCCTGGTTATGGTATCCGTTCATTCCATACGGGAAGCTGACAATCGTTCAGGGAGACCCCGGAGATGGGAAAACAACATTTGTACTTAATGTTGCGGCAAAACTCTCAAAAGGAGAGGCACTTGACGAGGCAATGAAGTGTGAGGAACCGATTCATATTATTTACCAGACCGCGGAAGACGGACTGGCTGATACGGTGAAGCCAAGACTTGAAAAGGCCGGTGCAGAT
>JAFTPY010000078.1 GCA_017463035.1 Lachnospiraceae bacterium | reverse complement strand
TTTGTAATCTCCTTTATAGTGTCGAAAACCAGTACGGTTACCTCTGTCTCCTCACTTCCCCGTAGCGTAACCAGTTCTTTCTCGGAATATAATTGCGTAAGTAAGCTTTCTAACTTCATCATTTTCTCCTCTCGAATCCGCCTTGTTTTATTCTATGCTCTCCACAGACAGATTCCACTCCGTCCCGATTCTCTATCCGACAAAAGCCCACTTTGGACAAGATGTCCAAAATGGGCTGTCAGCTTTATTCTCCGAGCATAGTACGATACAAATCCTCGTACTTCTTTGCAGATGCTTTCCACGAAAAATCCGTTGCCATTCCGCGGTCCACCAGCTTATTCCACTCTCTCTTCTTATTGTAGTAAATGTGCTTTGCGTAACGCACGATGGAAAGCATCTCATGGGCGTTGTAATTCGCAAAGCTGAAACCGGTACCGGTACCCTCGTACTCATTGTACGGAACTACCGTATCCCGAAGTCCGCCGGTCTCTCTTACAATCGGAACCGTACCGTATCTGAGACTGATAAGCTGGCTCAGACCGCACGGTTCAAACAGAGACGGCATCAAAAACGCATCGCAGGCCGCATAAATTTTATGGGCACGCTCGTTATTGTAATAAATATTCGACGAAACTCTTCCGTGATACTTCCACTCGTAGTAACGGAACAGGTTCTCGTACTTTGGATCTCCGGTGCCGAGAATCACAAGCTGCACATCCGTATCACAAAGCTCCTCAATCACACACTCTACCAAATCAAAGCCCTTCTGGTCGGTCAGACGGGAAACCACACCGATCATAAACTTCTTACCGTCACGCTCTAAGTCAAGCTCTTCCTGTAATGCCAGCTTATTCTTTATCTTTTCCTTACGGAAATTTGCGGCATTGAAGTTCTGTACAATAAACGGATCCGTCTCCGGATTATACTCCTCGTAATCGATACCGTTTACGATACCCCACAGATTGTTGGAACGGGCACGCATAAGACCGTCCAACCCTTCGCCGTAAAACGGCGTCTTAATCTCCTCCGCATAAGTATCGCTTACCGTGGTCACATAATCCGCATATACGATACCGCCCTTTAAGTAGTTGGCATCACCGTACGCCTCCAGCTTGTCCGGCGTAAAATAATACATATCGAGACCGGTAATATCCGCTACCGTCTTCTTATCCCAGACACCCTGGAACTTTAAGTTGTGAATCGTCATAACCGACTTAATGCCACGGTAAAACTCACCCTGCTCGAAGCTGTCATGCAAATATACCGGAATGAGACCGGTCTGCCAGTCGTTACAATGAATCAAATCCGGGCGGAATCCAATCTGCGGAAGTGCAGACAATACAGCACGGGAGAAGAATGCAAACTTCTCGATATCCTCATGGATATTGCCGTACGGCTTATCTCCCGCAAAATAATACTCGTTATCAATCAAATAAAAGGTAATACCGTCAATCACGGTTTCCAGTACACCCACATACTGACTGCGCCATGCCAGTTCCATGTAAAAATGGGTCTTGTACTGCATTTTCTCCTTATACTTTGCCGGAATGGACATATAATTCGGGAGCATAACGCGCACGTCATAACGCTCCTTATCCAAATACTTCGGAAGGGCACCAACCACATCCGCCAGTCCGCCGGTCTTAATAAAAGGCACACACTCAGAAGCAACAAAAAGAATATTTTTCACGGTTCTCCTCCTTGTGTAAACTGATATCATTATATAGATTCAGTATACCACATTCCCGTCGATTTGAAAAGCATTTTTCTATGAATCTGTCCTTTTGTTTGCATTCTTTTTCTATTGCTTTTACGAAGCACGCAACTTGTATTCCAAACGAATTTTATCGGCAATCAATGCCACAAACTCGGAATTGGTCGGTTTCCCTTTTCCGCCCGACACCGTGTATCCGAATAACGCATCAATGGTGTCGGTTTTTCCTCTGCTCCAAGCCACTTCGATGGCATGACGGATGGCACGTTCCACCCTGCTCGGTGTGGTCTTGTGACGCTTTGCAATGGACGGATACAACATCTTCGTAATAGAATTCAACATTTCGGCATTGTCCACCGACAGCATAATCGCATCCCGCAAATACTGATATCCTTTAATATGGGCCGGAACACCGATTTCATGAATAATATCCGTCACATCCGCCTCCAGGTGATTTCCCGCACCGGACTTCACATCCTGACTGACCAGACGACTGTGTTCCACTCCGCAAATTGTCCCCAGACCCATTACCTGATGAATCCGCTGGATAATCACCGCGCTGTCAAAAGGCTTCATGATATAATAACAGGCCCCCAATGCAAATACGCTCTCCGTTACCCGCTCCTGTCCGATGGCCGTAACTACAATCACATGAGGCTGCTTTTTCAATTCCGTATCCTTACGAATTTGTTCCAACACTCCGATTCCGTCAAGCTTCGGCATAATAATATCAAGCAAAACGACATCCGGCTGCAACTCCTTAATTTTTTTGACAGCCTCTACGCCGTCCTCCGCTCTTCCGACATATTCTACCGCCGAATCCTTCTTTAACAGTTCCTCATAAAGTTCCAAAATGCGAACATTGTCATCTACCGTAAGAACACGAATCTTCTCCATCTTCTTTTCTTCTCTGCCTTTCCGCTTTAATTTCCTTTTTTTGTAAATTATTTACAAGCCATATTATAACATCTTTTTATAAATTTGCAAGCAGAAATTGTAAATTTTTTACAGTTTTTATTTTTTTGTAACTTATTCGCCCATTTCTTACACTAAATTAATATACAGGAAGACAAAAGAAAGGGGTTATCGATTCCATGAGAGACTTTATCATTACCACAGATTCCAATTCCGACTTACCGGCAGATTATATCAAAAAGCTGGGAACCGTCATCATTCCGCAGTACTACTCCTTCGGGGACACCGTATACGGAGATGAACTGCATATGCAGCCGGCAGAATTTTACGAACGCATGAAAAACGGCGAACTCCCGCAATCCCAAGCCAACAATCCGGCTGTCATCGAGGACAAATTCCGCAATTTACTTGACCGTGGGCTGGATATCATCCACATTGCCTTTTCCTCCGCATTAAGCGGCAGTTACAACAATGTATGTATGGTAGCAAACGAGTTAAAAGAAGACTATCCGGAGGCAAAAATCACAATCATCGATTCCTTGAACGTATCTCTCGGCGAAACTATTTTATTACTTCGCGCAACCGGGTTAAAAGAGCAGGGATACTCCTATGACAATATTGTATCCGATTTAGAAAACTATAAACACCACATCAACGTACAATTTACCGTAGACGACTTATTTCACTTACAAAGAGGCGGCCGCGTCAGCAAAGCCACTGCTCTCGTAGGAAGTGCCTTGAATTTAAAACCGTTCCTTATGGTCACCGACGCCGGCACTCTGACCTCCGACGGCACCGTCCGGGGGCGAAAGAAATCTCTCCGCAATCTGGTGGAACGTATGAAGAATACATTGGAGGATACTCTGGACACTACCGCTCCGGTAGGCATTGTCCACGGCAATTGTTTCGAAGAAGCTAAGGAAGTAGCAGAGCTGGTTCGCACAGAGCTGGGCTTTACCAATATTATCATTAACGACATCAGCCCGAGCATCGGTACTCATGCAGGTCCGGGAGCATTGGGAATCATCTACTACGGAAAAGAAAAGCCGACCGTAAAGGAAGAAAAATAAGAAATAAGAAATAGGAAATAAAAAACAAGAAGTAAGAAATGGAGGTTGACGCACCGGAAAATGCGCAGCGGCATCGGGCGTGGCGGACTCTTGCGTAGTCCTTGCGGATGCACAAAAGTCGGGCTCTTATATCTTCCTTAATTTGAACATAGCCGGAGACCTTCGCATTTCCCTCTTTGAACTTTACATAGGATAGTAGACTTTCTTATTACTTCGATGGTCTGTCAGCAATCCACGGACACGGACGTCCGTGGGAGACGACACGCGACAGGACGTCGCGTCGAGTCGTTTGCGTCACACTCAAACAATCTATCCCGAAGTAATTAGAAAGACTCTATCCGGAGTACGAGAAAAGAGGGCAATGCGAAGGACTCCGGCTGTTTCATAACTATAAAAAAATAAGAGACCGACTTATAACCGTCCATTAGTAAGCAAGAGTGGGGCTGCGCATTTGACCTGCGTCAGCCCCACTTCGTTTCATCGTATTAAGATTACTTTACTACCTTCAAAGAGGTGATGTGCGGGTTTACACCCTCGTACCAATACAAGAAGCCTTCCATGTCTACCTTATCACCGATCTTCAAATTCTTAACTGCTGCATATACATCGGGGGTATTGTCGCACAGATAAGACTCAACAGTGAAGCTGTAGGTAGCATCGCCCAAGGATACGTTAAAGTACAGGTCGTTACCGTCCTGACCGGAACCGTCCCAGTTGTACAGGAATGCAACATCGTTGCCGTCCGCATCCTGACCTGCTGCTTCTACGGTCATTCCCTTAAAGGAAACAAATTCGTTCTGATGCTTGATCAACTCATCGGTACCCAACAAGGAGGTTACATCCTTTACCGGAGCAATGTATGTAGCACCGCCCTCAACAAACTCGAAAGTTGCATCCATCACTTCGATTTCGCCGGACCACTCACCCTTGTAACCGGTAACCTTAATC
Organism: Lachnospiraceae bacterium; assembly: GCA_017463035.1. GTDB lineage: Bacteria > Bacillota > Clostridia > Lachnospirales > Lachnospiraceae > SIG307. Next base: position 1,949 of record JAFTPY010000078.1, on the reverse strand, counting down.
TTGGTACCCGGAACAAGCTTTTCGTAATCCTCTGCGGAACAAGCCATGTTATAGAGGAAATATGCACCGTCCTTATCCTGGGTATAAACAGTAGCCTTATCTTCCCACCAGGACTGCTTCGCCTGTACATAGGTCTCGATTACAACCTCGGAATCCATTGCTGCTGCCATGTACTCTGCATAGGTCATAACGCCCTCGGACTTCACATCAACCTCAGCATTTACGTTGCCCTCTGCATTTACATTGCCTTCTTTGTCATCCCTCTTACCGCAGCCGATACATGCAAATGCAAGCATCGTACATGCTGCCAAAACCAATATCTTTTTCATTGTTTTTCTCCTTTACTGTCAAAGTTAAGTAAACACCATAGATTATACACACTTTTTTTCATAAGTCAATGACTGACTTTTGATTTTCTCTTCTTTTTTAGGTAGGATATGCCTACATAGAGCCCCATACCTATCCATGCGGAAACCAGTACAACAATCAATGCTACCGCAGTTCCCGGTAACGCCCCCAGTTCCTTTTTCCCGGCACCGACACCGGTTCGCTGGTTCAGACGGTACAAAGAAGTCATATCCTCAAACAAGGCTTCCACAAAAGTTTCGTTCACATCTTTCTTTCTGCGAACCGCCTTTGTTACCTCCTCAATCATCTGCCCAGCCGCATTTCGAAGAGAGGCAGAACCGTTAAATACAGGGGTTACAAAGGTATGCTCCACTTCAGACAACAACAGTTCGGAAGCCCTGATTTTGATATCGTAATACAGCTCGTTATCCTCACCGCCCCGGGCCAGATAATCCAGATACTCTCCTGCAGTCTGCGCCTTTTCCGTTACCGGCACATAGCCTTCGGTCTGTGCATAGGCAATCTGCACGTCATTGGTCAACAAATACTGTACAAACAACCAGGACGCCAGTACCTCTTGGGAATCCTGCTTATTAAAAATATATACCGACGGTCCCTGGGAAATCATCTGCGGATTCGCCGGATCAAGCTGCGGTAACCTCCGTACCTCCGTCTCAAACTGCACCAGCTTGTCTTCGCTGATATCGCAAAGGGGAGCCTCGCTTCCCATCCAGGTAGCACCCGCCGTAGAATCAATAGCGAAGATACACTGCCCCGCATTCAAGAAATTGGCCGGATATCCTACGATTTTAAAGGTCGAAAAAGCACCTGTTTCGGCATGCTCCGCCACCGTATACAGGAAATCCTTTGTGTTATCATTAAAAATCAACACATTGCCGTCGGCATCGGAATACCCCGCCCCGGCCTGCTTTAGCAGCTGAATCATCATATTGTCCGTAGACTTATAGATAAACGGAATCAATACCTTCTGCCCGTTTACAAGGTAATTCCCTTCGGCATCCTGCGCCGTTGCCGCCTCGGACACTTCCCAGATAAAGTCCCAGGTCAGTTCCTCCGGCACCTCATAGCCCAGCTTTTCCACATATGTCTTATTAATATAACATGCCTCCGTAGAACGCATAAACGGTACTGCGTAATAGTGTTCTCCAAAAGCACATTCCGTAAGGAACTGCGGAATCATCTCCTCTTTTGCCGGAGCATCAAAGCGCACTTCACTTCCCGCCAGACCGAACCTTTCATCCGACATAAGCCCGTCCAATGGCACCACACAATTATTTCCCGTCAGATAGGTGGCAATATGGTCCGGATAGGTAATGCACACATTCGGCGTGGTTCCGGTGGAAATATTGGTAATGACATCGTTATAAATCCGCCCGTAATCCGTGTACAGGCGTAAATTTACCTTCACATTGGGATACAATGCTTCAAAATCCCGGATTGCCTTTTCGTAAATCTCCGTTTGGGTTTTGTTAGTATCATTTTTCGCCCAAAAGGTAATCTCATGCTGCACGCTCTCATCAAAGCTCTCCGGCACCGTAAACTCGCTCTGCCCCATAGAACCGTGACAACCGCACAGCAGG
>JAFTPY010000077.1 GCA_017463035.1 Lachnospiraceae bacterium | reverse complement strand
CCGTTGCTGCCGGGGCTTCCGTTACCTTCGGTGCCTCCGTTACTTCCGGAGTTTTCGGGGCTTCCGTTGCTACCGGAGTTTCCGTTGCTACCTGGGATTCTGTTACCGCCGGAGCTTCCGTCACATCAGGCGCACCGATCAGCTCTGTCCCTGTCTGTGCGGTACCGCAGGCACCGCATAACAGCGTCAATATCATGCAAGCCGCAAAATAACTTCGTACTTTTTTCATAACAAAACTCCTCTCTCTGTACATCTGAAACTGTATATTTCTTCTACGAAATATTATACCTCTCCGAAAAAGCTTTTTGTTGTTCTGCGAGTATAAAATGCAAAGGGGCCTGCATTTGCAAGCCCCTTTTTATATCAATGCCCTGTTATATTACTTGTCATCCCCATCTAACACCATCACTCTCCCCCATGCCCCTTCTGCATATAAAAGTTCACTCCATATACCGTCGCATGACAATCCGCGTAATCCGTCACATCCGGATCATTCGCCATCAAACCGATTCCGTACACTTCAAACTTAACTGTCGGAATAAACAATCTTTCTTCCGCCCCTTTCGTTTTTCTGTCATAAAAGGCATCGATTTCCTCGAAGTTCTCATCATACAGCTTCAACGCAAGCTCCGTCTCGCTGTCCATGTTCAGACTGATTCCGTTACAGTACCGCAAATCCACCGGTTCCGGCAAAGCAAGCATCATTTCACCGTAAATCCGTTCAAAGTCCATGGAAAGAGAACCATCCTCGTTATAGGTACGCTCCATGTAATAATACTTTTCTTCCGCAAGATCTGACATCTGATAAGTAATCTTGGGCGACTCCGGGTTCACCACATAGAAATCCACATAATAAATAACCGATTCAAATTCAGAGTAATCCTCCAGTTCCCCGTCACATGCCATAAATCCGACGTACTCCACATAGCCGTTATACTTCGGAGAAAAGCGCATTTCACCGATTTCCTCCGTCTTTCCCTGATAAAGTGTCTCCACCGCATTACAATCTTCATCATACAAAACTATGGCAAGCTCCCCTACCTTATTCTCCATATAAACCACGATTTCATCACAATACTTCATATTAATGACATCTTTTAGTTCATAGGTAATTTGTCCGTACATCTTTTCAAACTTCAAGTTCACCGAGCCGTTATTCAACCGGTAAGACAACCCGCTCGACTTCTTATACCCCATCTTATTAATACTATAGCCCACTAGTTCCGTCCGTTCTCCCTTTAAGGTTTTCCGCTTTCTGACAGTACCGTTTTCCCCCACCGAGGCAGGACGCTGTTGCGGTATCTCCCAATTATCCGTCACACTCGTAGGCTTCGGTGTACTTGTGGGTTTCGGAGTACTTGTAGGACGCACTGTAGGTGTCGCTGCTTTTGTAGGTTGTAGCGTCGGATTCGTTGTCCCTTCATTCAGAGATGCCCTTTCCTTCTCCCGATGCATCTGCAAACCACCGGCAAGAAGCATTAGAAAAAGTACCCCACAGGCTCCCACCGGAACCGCCCACCGCCTCCAGAACGGTACCTTTACCTTCTCGATACACTTTAACAAGTCCTTTTTCAAGTCTGTTACGCTTTTATATCGATTTTCCGGGTCAAAACTGGTACACTTATCCACCAGACGTTTCCAATCCTTTGCAAAGGATGCATCCTTATCAACGGTAATCTCACTGAATACCACACCAACGGAATAAATATCGCTTCGCACATCCGTCTGGGCATAACCGAACTGCTCCGGTGCCGCATACTCAATGGTTCCCAACAGTCTCGTATCACTGGTATTCTTTTCCGTTTTATATTGGCGGGACGCGTCAAAATCAATCACCTTCAGCACGCCGTCTCCGGTAATCAAAATATTGGACGGTTTGATATCCCTGTGAATCACCGGGGGCTCACACTGATGCAATACCTCCAACGCCTCACACAACTGTATGCATAATTCCAGCTTTTGTACCTCTGTCAGTGTCTCCTCCGCCAAATACACATCAAACGTCCGACCGTCTATATACTCCTCCGCAACACACAGTTCATCTCCCTGTTCTTCCACACAGTAAATCTTCGGTATATGCGGATTCCTAAGCTTTGCAATCCCCCGGTAAATCTCCGGATTAGCCCCTTGCAGACGTTTTATCACCACAGGCACATCCAACTCGTCTACCGCCGCAAAAACAACCTCCGACCGTTCGGACTTTTTTATGACTTGAATTGTAATATACTTCATGTAATCCATTCCGGTTCCTACCTTCCGAATTAACAAAACTTCCTTTGTTATATCCCTACGATTTTCCTAACAACATATAACTCAGCATAGCACAAACAGTACTAAATGACAAGAGAAACAGTCCCGTGATTTACGCCAAACCACGGGCTGTTTCCCGATGTACACAGCATTTTATTTTTCGGATATATCACACCATCTATTCCAGCGGAGTAACATTCTCTCTCTTTCTTACTTCGTTACATAGTTGATTCCGTTCTCTTTTGCATAGGATTCGGCATAGGAACCTGCACCACAGGTGATGACTAATTTTTCACATTCATAAAATACATAATCTCCGATGGAATCCACTCCGTCCGGTATTTCTAACGATTCAAGATTACTACAAATGGAAAATGCACTTCCGCCAATCGCAGTCACACCATCCGGAATCGTGATATCTGTCAATTCTCTGCACTCACTAAACATTCCTTCACCAATCGTTGTCAAGCCATCCGGTAATACAGCCTTTACAAGGCTCCGACAACAACCAAATACCGCATTATCCATCGTTGTCACACTGTTCGGAACCTCGATTTCAGTCAAACCACTTTCATAAAATGCAGCCTCACCGATACTCTTTATTTTACCTGGAAGTTTTATCTCTCTTAAGGAAACACAATCCATAAATGCCATTTTGTTAATTTCGGTTATACTATCCGGAAGTTTCACCTTTTTTAAAGATTGACATCCCCGAAAAGTTCCTTCATCAATCGTTGTTATCCCTTCCGGAATCTCTATCTCCGTCAATTGAGTACAATCCCAAAAAGCCCATCCTCCGAGCGTCGTAAGATTTTTCGGAAGCTTTACATCCTTCAACTGAGTACATAAGTAAAACGCCGTTCCCTCAATACTCGTCAGACTTTCCGGCAGCTTTATACTTGCCAAATCCCAGCAATACATAAAAGCGGCTCCTCCGATTGTCTTTAATCCTTCCGGCAAATCAACACTTACAATATTTAGTTTATCACTAAATGCTCTTTCCCCGATTTCTACTACCGGCTTACCATCAATCAGATCCGGAACAATTACTTTACTATCCGTTCCTTTATATCCGGTAATTACCATTCCGCCCTTTGCCTTATCATATTCATAAGTAAAATCCTTTATCGGAGAGGATTCACGAGCAGGCTTCGGCGTTGCGGTCGGCATTGGCCTTTCAGTAGAGTTTCCGCCATCCTGCATATGGAACGTCACCGAATATGCGGTCGCATCCAATCCCGGTCCAATCTCATCGCATGCCGTCAGTGCAATACCAACAATCCATTCATCCGAGTCCGGCACAAATTCATACTTAGTAATTCCATTCTTTGCATCGGCAATATATTCATACACATACCCAACTGCGCCCCCGTCATACAACATTACTGCCAGTCTTCCCTCTTCGTTCTTCATCTCCAAGGTAACTCCGGTACAAAGACTCAAATCTATTACTCTCGGAAACATCAATACAATTGTACCACCCATATGTTCATACTGAAGAGAAAGTGAACCGTCATCATTTCCCGTCTGTGTTATCCCATATGAAGTCCCGCATCTAAGTTCATTTAAATTATAATGTATGTCCTTCTGTTTTGTGACCTTCGGCGTCGCAGTCGGTTTCGGTGTCGCAGTCGGTTCCAGCGTCACGGTCGGTTCCGGCGTTGCAGTCGGTTCCGGCGTTGCGGTCGGCTCCGGGGTCACGGTCGGTTCCGGCGTCGCAGTCGGCTCTGCTACCGGTGCCTCGGTTACTTCTGCCTCCGGCTCCTTGGTCACTTCTACCGGTGTCTCGGTTACTTCTGCTTCCGGTTCCTTGGTCACCTCTTCTGTCGGTGCATTGGTTACTACAGGAGTGTCTGCCTGGGTTCCGCTTTGGCATCCGAGCATACCGAGCGCCATAGTCAAAACAGTCAATACTGCTAAGATTCTCTTTCTCATACTTTTCCT
>JAFTPY010000076.1 GCA_017463035.1 Lachnospiraceae bacterium | reverse complement strand
ATTCCGCCCCGATATTGAAAGGCTTCGGTCATAGTGCCGAAATCCAGTGTTCCTGCATTTATCATCTCACACCCGAAACAAAATAGCAAGAGATATCCGCCCCGGCTCAGACTCATTTGCAAAAGCTCTCCCAAGGTTTTCCTTACAGTACTGCGCCAACGGGCTTTCACCCCCGACAGACTGATTTCCCGATACCGCGTAAGTAACAAGTCATCCGCTTCGTACAGCCGTATGGTATCCGCGCACTCCACCGTTGTTTCCAAATACACCGTTGCCTGCTCCGTCGTCTCCTGCGCCTCCTTGGTCAATCGTTCCATAGGACGGACCACAAACCGTTGCCGCAGGAACACATGAGGTACCAGCACTACAAGTTCCAACACCAGAAGTAAAGGGCTGATGTTTCCGAACAGTACCGCCGTCACCCCGATACGGACCGTTGCAAACACCAGATGAGGCAGATTTAATGCGCCCGTTAAAAGATTCAGCGTCATGGTAACATCACTGTTTAACCGGGTCAGCCATGCCCCGGTAGTCTTTTCTTCAATTCGCTCCAAGGGTAGTTTCAACATGGACTCAAACAAAAAACTCTTCAGTTTCCCCACAAGCTTTGCGGAAAACACGGCAAACTTTCCCCACAGCGTTCCGTTATAAAGAAACAGGCACAGGTTTGCCGCGCCGAACAGGGCGCAGGTGACGAATAAGCCCCTTTCATCTCCCGCTTCTATAGTCTGAAATGCATTGCGAAGAAACAGCGCATTGATAATGCATAGCACCGTATCCACAGGGCTGCGGAACAGAAGCAAAAAGCAATAGGTCACCCCTCCGCCCATTCGATTAAATACCTGACACAGACTCTTTCTCAAACAGCGTCCCCTCCTTTAACACCAGTATTCTGTCATAATTTCGTATGGTTTCCTCCCGGTGGGTTACATGAATCACCGTCTTTCCTTCCGTCAGGCGGTCCATGGCCCGCAGCAGTGCCTCCGCCGTTTCTCCGTCCAATGCAGAGGTAGGTTCGTCCAGCAATACCACCGGTGCGTCCTTGGCAATGGCTCTTGCGATGGCAATTCGCTGTGCCTGCCCTCCGGAAAGATTACCGCCCCGTTCTCCCACAAGACTGTTAAGCCCCTCGGGCAGCCCCCTTACCCATTCTTCCAGTTGCGCGGCCCGCACCGCCTGCCACACCTTTTCTTCCGCAATCGGATGTCCGCAAGTAATATTTTCCCGGATGGACAACGGAAACAGCCCCGGGGTCTGCATGACCATGGCCACCTGTTTCCGTATTCCTTCCGGTGCACACGCTCCCGCCACTTCACAATACCCGTCCTTTACCGGATACAGCCCCGCAAGAATCTTTAGCAACGTACTTTTCCCACAGCCGCTGCCTCCTAAAATTCCGATATGTTCTTTTTCACAAACCGCCAGTGAAACCTTATCCAGAATCTTTTTCTCTCCGTAGCTAAAACTAATCTCCCGTAACAGTACACTCATGTTCCCGCTCTCCTTCTTCCATACTCTCCCATACCCGTTCCAGATTTCCGCAAAACCTTCTGAAATTCGCCAAATGCACCGAAATGTTAATCATCACTCCCGACACATTCCCCGACAGATTAATAAACACATACAGCATCCCCATGGTCAGCGTTCCCTTTAAAACCATCCTGCCGCCCACCAGCATCAACAATACCAGCGGAATACAGGACAGCATGCCCGAAACCGACATGAGCTTTGCTTTTGTTCTCTCCTGGGTCACCACCGCATCCTTCCATCCCTCAATCCGCCACCGATAGCTTTCTTTTAACAGCGTTTCCGCTTCATAAATCCGCACCACCGGAAACAGGGATAGAAGCGTTCCCGCCACTCCGTTCATCTTCCTTTGCTGTTCCTGCTCTCTCTTGGTATAACGGTAAATCACCTTTCCGGAAAGGGTTGTATACACCGCCATTCCCGCAACCGGCAGCAGATACAAAAGCGTCAACTTTGCATTCTGCGTCAGCAAAAACAACAAAGTAAACACAAAATTGACAACCGTAGTACATAACGTAAACAAATTATCCGATATGTAACGGTTAATTTCTTCCATCTCGTTTTGCTGCAGGGAAATCAGCTCCGCCGAATTCTCTTTCACAAGGTCAGCGTACTCCCTTCCCATGGTCACCCTTGCCAGCCTCATACGCAAATCATGCACCGCATATTCCCCCGCATAGGCGGACAAAAACTGCATTCCTCCTTGAAGCAACGCCGCAAGCACCAAGCACCCGGCACACCATGTAACCCGCTCCCGGTCCAAACCGTATCCCCCTTGTACGCCGTCAATCAGCACCGCCAATTCCTTGTTCCATACCAGTGTTGCAATGACCGAACCCACGCAGCAAAGCAAAGTCAATATTGCCGTTCCTTTTCGGTTTTGAAATAGTTTGAGCACAAAGGTCATACTGTTATCTCCTTCTTTGAAATCCTAAATATTGCTTTTGGTTTTATCTTAAACTATGTCCCAAGGACAGAGTCAAGAGTGCTTCCTACGTTTTTCGGCAAGAAAAAAAGATACAAGGATATTGCATTCTTGTATCTTTTCCTTACACCGGTTCTCAATCAATTACGTTCTCTTTTACTCCTCAAACGCTTCCGTCCAATGCTGCTGATTGTAGATGTCTGTAAAGCGGAAGGTCACCTTTACGTCTCCTTCGCCTACATCCACGTTGCTGATCACCATATTGTCCGTTACCGTCATCTGCTCGCCTAAATAGTAGCTGTCCATGTATTCACCGTCATAGGAATAGTAGTCACACAGGAAATCCAAAGTATCACCGACCTGTAGCTCACCCATTCCCTTTGCCACGGTCTCCGTCTCACCCTCGGTATATACGGTACGGGCTCCCGCGATATACCCGTACGGATTCGCGTTATCAAACACCAGAAGCAAATCCACTCTTTCGCCGTTTAACAGTGCCGGCACACGACCGGTGATGGTGTAATTCACACCGTCGTCCACGGTATCCAGATAGTAATACGCCACCGGCTGACCGTTAATCGCAAGCCAGGTACGGTCCGTCTCACCGATTAAATCACCCTTTGCGTCAAACTCAAACACGTTGTCAAAGCCCAGGTCCACATAGCCTTCGCCGTCGTCATAGAACATATTCATTTCAAGGCCGTGTACCAGACTCCACTGCTCTTCGGACAAATGCAATACTCTCTGTCCGGCATCGTTCTCACTCCATACAAGAGCAGATGCATCAAAGTAGTTCTTGGACAAATAAGATGCCATAGCATCCGTATCCATAGCGCTTTCGCTGAAGAAATCAATATTTCCTCTGTCCAGTCCTTCAATATTTCCGCGATTGCTTAAAAAGCTGCCCAGCAAACTTCCGATAATATCGGCACTGCCGCCGGAACTGCTTGAACTGCTGCCACCGCCCAACAAGCTTCCCAAAAGGGACGGTAACGGTGAACTTGTACCGCCCGCTGCGGTCTGACCGCCCACTTCCAAGCTTGCAAACTCCTGAATACAACGGGCGTATTCTTTATCAATACCGATTGCTTCATAGGTATCCACCACATCATCTACCGCAGACACCTTCTTGTACGGGAAGTAGATAGAGAGTCCGTAGGCATTGGTCATATCGCTTGAGGTACGGTTGTACTTCACCGCACTCAGCAACGTCTGCGCCAGCTCTTCTCCCGCATCGGTGCCCATATTCTTTGCCAGATGTACCAAATCCACCTGATCAATGGCAGATGCCTGGGCAAACTCTCTTGTATTGTAACGGGCATCGGATACCGTCTTATATTCATCCTTCCGGATTAATTCACTGGCCGACTTGGCAAATGCCTTAAAATCTGCCGGAACCGTCTTTTCCAACTCCGCCAGATCCACTACGGAAAGCGTGGTCTTCTGACCCCTGCACTTTGTCGCACAGGTCTCCACGAAATCATCTACAATATTCTTACCGATTTCAACGGTCGGCATAGACGTATTCTTGCCCAGTGCCGTCAGCCAGTCGGTGTAGTACCAGCCCACACCCGGCTCTGTTTCCTCGGAAGCAATCATATAATCCGCATAATCCGTCAGCATCAAAGCCGTTTCCAGCGTTGCCATCAGACAGGCATCAAAACCCACGAAATCAAAGGTGACACCGCTCTTTTTCAATGCCTGATTAATCTCAGCCAAATCCATGGAACCGGAGCTCTTAAACTTCTCATCGTAACCGTAGCCTTTGATGGAACCGGAACCATGATCCCAGAAAATCAACTGGTTACGGTTCGCCGGATATTCTTTTGCACACCATTTGATAAAACCGGTCAACGTATCCGGGTCCGTCATGGAAACCGCCTTATATTCCTCCAAAAGCTTCATCTTTCCGTCTTGAATCAAGTAAATCTGGTTCTTTGTGCTGCTGATCACATTATTCTTCCACTTGGAACAGCCGCCGGTATAGACAAGAAGATTGACATTGTCCCCCAAATCCGCTTCTAACATCTCCTGCAAATCGGAGGTTCCCATGCCTGCCCGGGACTCTAAATCGGTACCGCACATATAAACCATAATCGTAACTTCGTCTTTGCCTTTTCCGAGAATTTCGGTACGCTTTTCCCTTGCTCCCTTTGCCACGGAGGTATCAAGACGACTTGTATTACTTTCCATATCCCAACCGGTACTGGTAGTGCCGCTGTTTAAGCCTCCCAGCAAAGTACCCAGATTCCCCAGGCTGCTTAAATCCCCCAACACGGAAGAACCGCCGGAGGAGGAACCGCCGCCAAGCAAATCCCCTAAAACAGAGGAGCCGCCGCCCGCGGAATTTCCGGAGCCGCCAAGCAGTCCTGCCAAGCCGCCTCCGCCGCCCAAAAGCAGCACAACTACCGCAATAATAATATACAACAGTTTACTTTTTCCGCCGGAGGAACGGGTTCCGCCGCGATAAGAACCGCCTCCCGCACTTTCTCTGTTCCCGCCCGGTCTGCCTCCGCCTACCGGTCCGGTACCAAGACCGCTTCCGCGACGTTTTATTCCTTTGCTTCCGCCTGTCACATTCTTTTGTCTTGCTCTCGGTCTGTTATTTGCCATACTTCATCAACCTCGCTTTATGTACTTTCTCTTTTGATTTATTTTTCTTTAGCATACCACATTTTAAGAAAAATGGAAATTCTTTTTTGCTTTTCTACATCGGTAGTCCAAATGTTTTGTTCTGCTTTCATAAGAAAATCAACTGATTAAATATCTAATTAGCATTGCACTTTCCGATAAATTCATGTATGATAGCATTGTAATTTTGTGTCCGGACACCGCTACCCCCGGACACCCTAAAGAAAGAAGGAGAACTCTTATGAAAAAAACAGTATTCTTTTTACTTATGGCAGCCGCGCTGACTTTGGCAGGCTGCGGACAGAAACAGGACGAGCCGGCAAGCGGTGACATGCAGAACACCCCGGTACCGACTGCCGTTGCGGAAGACGCTGCTACTCCTGCGCCGACGGAAGCCCCTGCCGCAGAGCCGACAAAAACACCGCGTCCGACTAAGACGCCGCGCCCGACTCCGACCAAGCGTCCGACTTCCACGCCGATTCCGACGGTCACTCCGACGCCGACAGAGGCCCCGGTTACGCCGACACCGGCACTTTTTACCTACGACAGAGCACGTACTTATACAGACAACGCTCCGAAAGCAAAGATGCCGAATTACTTATATAACAACGACGCCGAACAGGGCTCCGTTGTCAAGTTTACCTATCAGACCAAAAACCATAAAAACGATAACGGCAGAGTATACGAAAAGTCCGCATTGGTATATCTTCCGGCCAGCTACGACGAGAATGATACCGAGACCAAGTACAATGTACTGTATCTGATGCACGGCGGCGGCGATTCTCCGAACTGGTTTCTCGGCGGCGAAGGCTTAAAGAGTAAGTTTACCCGTATGTTGGATCAGATGATTTATACCGGCGAAATCGAGCCGATGATTGTATGTGCCGTATCCTACTACGAAGGCTACAGCAACGATGCCACCAGAAACTGCATCGATTTCCATTACGAGCTGATGAACGATGTCATTCCGCTTTTGGAAACCACCTACAATACCCACGCAGAAGATGTTACTCCGGCGGGGCTGGCGGCCTCCAGAACCCATCGTGCCTTCGGCGGTTTCTCCATGGGTTCGGTAACCACCTGGTCCGTATTTGAACACTGTCTGAATGAGTTTGCATACTTTATGCCGATGAGCGGTGACTGTTGGGCATTGGGTAACACCGCAGGTAACAGCAAGTCCAAGCAGACTGCGGAATATCTGGCTCAGAAGGTAGCGGAAAGCGGAAAGACCGCAGAGGATTTCTTTATTTACAGCGGTTGCGGTACCACCGATGCCGCAAATCCGAACCTGACCCCGCAGATTAACGCTATGAAACTGCTTACCGACACCTTCCAGTACTGCGACAACTTTGTCAACGGAAACCTGTACCAGTGTGTCGTACCGGGCGGACACGATATCAATTCCATCAATCAGATATTGTTCCACGGCGTACCGAAGCTGTTCCATTAAGCTAAATTAAGATGTTACAAGATTTCCTATAAAACAAAAAACAAGAGCGTTTTCCTCTCCTTTTCCGTAGAGAGCGGCGCTCTTGTTTTATTACTTACAGTTTCATCAAGAAATTCTTAATCCCCTTTTCTTTTCCCCGACTCCCGGCTATTTCCCCACTGCCTTTTTATGTATTTCCTCCGTTGCAAAAGAAATCTTCGTAATGGCATCCCGCTTCGTCAGATAACACCAGAAACTGTCATCCGGTACGGAAATATCCACACAGTCTCCTCTGCCCAGGTAATCATACTCAATATGCATACTTTCCAGACTCTTGGCACTGCGACGAAGCACATACGGTTCTCCGTAATAATTGCACTCCACTCTGGTTTCCTCCGGAGTCTGAATCAGTTTCCCCGTGCCCTGCTTATAAAACTTCCATGCATTCGGTAAGGTCTCTATCCGCACCTCATCCTCAAAATAGTAGGTCCCCTTGTCAATTTCCTCTCTGACGCAGGCTCTTTCCCAGTTGCTCCAATCCGGAATATGGGCAAACTCCGTCTCCCCCTCCGATGCATGTAGCTGCCCGTATTCGTCCATTTCCCAGGCTTTTCCGCAACAGTTACACCAAAGCTTCGTTCCCGCAGAATCGGTCTGATGCTCCGTCTTGCAGGCCGGACATTTATACAAAAGCGCATGAAGTCCGTCCGCCCGTCCCGGATGATCGATTTTAATCTGATTATCCCGCTGCCACGCATAATCATCGTACTGAAAATTCTCCCCGATCCGTGTATTGATTTCCTCCACAGACAGCGATTTTGTCTCCTGTGCAGTAATAATCTGCCGCATTTCCGCCTCTACAAAGGTCTTTTTATTTTTCTTGTTCCACTGGGGACAGGTTACAAAATTTCCGTGAATCTTTAGTACCACCACCGGCACACCCAAAAGACGTACCATCTTTCCCAAAGAATCCGGCAAATAAGAGGTGCAACCGTCCAAAGAATACCGGGCCTCCGGAAACAATACAAAAATATTTTTTAACTTATCCACGCAGTATTTCATATTTTTTACAAGGTGCAAATCCGTAATAAACTTCCGGGTACCCAGCACACCGAGCGACCGCATCAGCGGCTCCGTGTAGGTCTTAAAGCCCTCCAGCGTCATGACATTATTCACCTTGTAGGGATGAGTCCCTTTTAACATCAGGTTAAAATCCACCATAGAAGAATGGGTTACCAAAAGCAAATACGGCTTTCCTTCAATGTCTTCCATCCCCACTTTGGTCAGCTTCGCCTTCCGCTTCCGCAAATCCGGAAAACTGATAATCCCCTTTGCCAGCCCCATAATAAACGTCGGCGAAATCGGCTTCTTTTCGAAGTTAAATCGCTTGATCTTTTCCTTCTTCATTTGTAAGCCCCCTTAAATATAAAAACCATTGTAACACATTACCCTCATACTCATTATACACCAAAATAGCGGCGAAAGAAACCTTGCAATAAAAATACTATTACTTTCTTTCAAACAAGAGGAAACAGAAATTGCCCCTTCGAATCTTTGAAAAAGTCGGAGGGAGAATGACTCAATTAGTTTTTGCTTTTCCCGAAGGGTCGCGTACTTAGCGCAGTCGATATCACCTCTTAGAAAAGACTGGGCGCGAGGTCGCTCCCGAGCGTCCTAGTCGTTCTTAGAGGAAGATTGACGGAGCGTTGCGAT
>JAFTPY010000007.1 GCA_017463035.1 Lachnospiraceae bacterium | reverse complement strand
CGTACCGAAACTAAATACTTCTACTAATGCATATATCGGAAGTTTTCCACCTTCATAATTTTCTCTGAAATTACATACAAACGGGGCCTTGGAATTTCGCCTAATTTCTTCCTCTATATCACGTAAAAACTCCGCATGGTACTCTTCTTCCGTAAAATTTCCCGAATCCAAATAACCCAGAACACCATACTGTTCAGCAAGATAGTTCGCCAATCTGCATCTTACATTTATCTCAATCTTTTCAATTTCCGGAAAGATGATTTGCCTAAAATTTGCATTAAATAAATATAAATCAACAAGTTCCCGAAACGTTGTTTTTCTATCATAATTTCCATTTTTAGGCTTTAAGTTAAGACTGTATGCCTTTACCAATCGAAAATACGAAATATCATTAAGCATTTTCTTTGCATATTCCTCATCATCGACAATCAACCCAATACCTTTCAGATTCTCAACCTGTTCATCAATTGTCATCGGAGGTTGATGCTTCTTTAATTCTCCCATCCACAATTCTCCTTAAATTAAAAGACCCAACGTGGTCCGCATCGTTGAGAGGCGTGTTGGGTTCTGTTAAATATATTATATGCAATAATTGCAGAAAAAGTCAATACTCGTTTGCATTTTTTCACAATAAAGTTTACATTTTTCAGCTACGCCCTACTCATTCGGAATCCGCTCCGCTTCTTCTCGCTGTAGGGCTGGCGCCCTATTCGGATAAAAATAAATCAAATCCCGGAAATACATCACTGCATTCCCTACTACAAGCCCTACTCATTCGGAATACGCCCTTCGGGCTCCTTCCTCATGTGGGGCTGGCGCCCCACATGGATAAAAAGAAAAATTGCCATTCGAAAGCATAAATGCTCTCTCCTGGCAATTCTCCTTTTTATCCCCGTAGGGCTTGTAGCTTATTCATACTCTATCGTCGCTACCGGCTTCTTCGTTACTTCATACACAACTCTGTTGATACTCGTTACTTCGCTGGTAATTCTGTCTGCAATCTTCTCAAGTAAGTCATAATCAACTCTCTCGATCGTCGCAGTCATCGCATCAACCGTATTCACGGCACGGATAACGCACATGTAACCCATGCTGCGGGCATTGTCACGTACACCTACTGCCTTGAAGTCCGGCACTACGGTGAAGTACTGCCATACGGTCTTGTCGAGGCCGGCCTTTGCGAATTCGTCGCGAAGGATCGCATCGGACTCACGAAGTGCGGCGAGACGCTCACGGGTGATGGCACCTAAGCATCTTACGCCGAGACCCGGGCCCGGGAACGGCTGACGGTATACCATCTCAGCCGGAAGGCCAAGCTCGATACCACACGCACGTACCTCATCCTTGAAGAGCTGCGCAAGCGGCTCAACAAGCTCGAACTGTAAATCCTCCGGCAAACCGCCTACGTTGTGGTGGGACTTAACAGCCTTAGCGGTCTTGGTACCGGACTCGATGATGTCCGGGTAAATGGTTCCCTGTCCGAGGAAGTCGATGCCGTCTAACTTACGAGCCTCTTCTTCGAAGACACGGATGAACTCACCGCCGATAATCTTTCTCTTCTGCTCCGGATCAGCCACACCTGCCAGCTTGTCCAGGAAGCGGTCCGTTGCATCTACATATACTAAGTTTGCATTTAACTGATTCTTGAATACTTCTACTACGTTCTCGGACTCGTTCTTTCTCATGAGACCGTGATTTACGTGTACACAGGTCAACTGGTTGCCGATTGCCTTTAAAAGCAATGCAGCCACTACGGAAGAGTCTACACCACCGGACAGAGCGAGAAGCACCTTCTTATCACCCACCTGCTTACGCACAATTTCAATCTGGTCAGCCACGAAATTCTTCATGTTCCAGTTTGCTTCGGCCTTACAGGTATCGAATAAGAATGCCTTTAACACATCCTCACCCGGAAGAGTGTCATACGTTACATCGCACTTTGCAGACGGGCAATCTACGGAAATCATCGGGATACCAAGGCTGTAAATCTCGTCGTTTACCTTTACCTCTACGCCGTCTACCACACGGTTCTCACCGCCGTTTAAGATAATACCCTTTACGTTGTTCAGCGCCTTTAAGCCCTCAGCGGTAATGTCATGCGGATGAATTTCGCTGTATACACCAAGGTCACGAATCTGACGGGCAAGCACGGTATTTTCGGTGCTGCCAAGGTCCAAAATAACAATCATATCCTGCTTCATAAACGTTGCTCCTTTTATTCAAGATTAGTCGGTATAGTTATCGAAATAGCCCTGTACAAGTACTACCGGAGTACCCTTGTCACCGGAACCGCTGGTCAGGTCACAAAGGGAACCGATAAGGTCGGTAAGCTGTCTCGGGGTGGTTCCCTGAGAAGCCATGTTACCAACGAGGCTACCGTTCTTTGCCTTAATACTCTCTTCAATTGCAGCCTTTAACTCTGCACCGCTTAAGTTCTTGAAATCGTTGTCCGCAAGATACTTTAACTTTAACTCGTTCGGAGTACCGATGAGACCGGAGGTGAATGCCGGAGAAACAACCGGGTCAGCCAACTCCCAAATCTTACCCTGCGGATCCTTGAACGCGCCGTCGCCGTAAACCATAACTTCTACGTGCTTGCCGGTCTTGTCCAGCACCTGCTTCTGAATATCTTCTACCAGGTCCTGACACTCCTGCGGGAACAACTTAATCTTGTCCTCGGTTGCCTTGTTGGAACCGAGCAGGCCGTACTTTGCGTTGAAACCGCTGCCGTTCACGGAAGCCGTCATAATATCGTCCAAACCGCAAACAACCTTTGCGCCTGCAGCCTTTAAGATACGCTTCGTACGAACTCTGGTGTGAATATCACAGGTCAGAATGCAATCTGCATAGTCAAGGATGGCCTTTGCCTGATTTGCGAAGATAACTTCAACCTCTGCGCCTGCTTCCTTAATAATATTGGAATAATACTCTACATAATCTACGCCGGTGAACTCGTGCTTGTTCTCGCCGAACAGCTCACGATACTTTGCAAGGGTCAATACATCGCTGTACGGATTGATACCCTTCTCATCCAACTGGTCGTAGGTCAACAATGCATTACCAACCTCGTCGCTCGGGTAGCTTAACATAAGAACTACCTTCTTTGCGCCCATGGCAATACCCTTTAAGCAGATAGCAAAACGATTACGGGACAAAATCGGGAAGATAACGCCGATGGTCTCGCCACCAATCTTTGCCTTTACATCTGCCGCAATATCTTCTACAGATGCATAATTTCCCTGGGCTCTCGCTACGATGGACTCGGTAATGGAGATAACGTCCTTATCTCTCATTTCAAAGCCCTCGGACTCAGCCGCGCCAAGTACGCTATCCACTACGATTTTCGCCAAATCATCGCCTTCACGGATAATCGGACAACGCACGCCTCTTGAAACAGTACCTACTCGTCTTTCCATCTGAATACCTCTGCTTTCTGTCTAAATTAAAGATTGTATACAAAAATACAATACCTTTGACAAACATTACGACTTATTATACATCCATTTTTTCATGCTGACAAGAGTTTTTTTTCGCGGAATGGAAATTTATTCATGAAGCACAAGGATTTGCGGTACTTTGGCGGGCAGATTTGGGCTTTTTTGACAAAAAGAAACCACCTATAGATAGGGGATGTTGAGAACATTCCGCCTCTGTAGGTGGTTCAATATTTGCTTACAACGTCTTCTCCATGAACCCGCAGGTAAACGGAAAATGCTCGAACTTCTTCGTCCCCAAATGCACCGCACCGTGCTTTTCGTACCACTTTCGAAGTTGTTCATTCTCTTCTACAATGACGATATGCATCGTCAGACAACCGGCCTCTTTTGCCGCTTCATAGGAATGCAGTAAAAGCGCCTCCCCCACTTTGCCGTGGCGGCTTTCCGGTTCCACACAAAGGTTGCTCAGCTCACACACATTATTTTCCTCAAGCAGAAGGGAGTAATAGCCGATAATCTCACCGCTTTCGTTCACATACACATACATCGGGCGTTTCTCCCCGTGAAGGTGCCAAGTCAGTCTCTCCTCCGTAGTGGCAAAAGCAGTAAAACGCGGTGCATTTTCCTCGGTAAACCCGAACTTCTCCGCTACGGTACCGAAACTTCTCCGAATCAGTTCCACACATGCCGGAATCTCTTCTTCTCTCATCAATCGAATCATAAGCAGTCCCTCCTGTTTTGAAATATTTCGAACAGTATAGCACAGCGGT
>JAFTPY010000075.1 GCA_017463035.1 Lachnospiraceae bacterium | reverse complement strand
TGTACGGTTTTTCTTTCTCGGTGCGGTGGCAGGCGGGATTCCGTTGATACTGTCTTCCGCTAAGGTGAAGAAGTTTTCGGTATGGCTGATTTTACTGCCGGTGATAGGTGCGGGGCTTGTGTACGGACTGACCTTTTTGCCGGAGGAAATGTTTTCTTTAGAGGCTGCGGGCGGCCTGGGTGCATTTTTGTTGAAGCTGATCGGTGGTATTATCCTTGCGATTGCGTTGGTGCTGCCGGGAGTCAGTGCTTCTCAAATGCTATATACGTTAGGTATTTATGAAGAGTTACTTGCCTGTATCGGTGATTTTAGAATTGTACCGCTGATTCCGCTGGGAATCGGTACGGTGCTTGGGATTCTCCTTATTACAAAGACGCTGGATACGTTGATGACCAAGTATCCGAAGCAGACATTTCTGATTATCTTCGGATTCATTTTAGGCTCTCTGCCGGAACTGTTTCCGCGTAATGCGGAAGGGAATTATTTGCTTTGCGGAGTGTGCGTGGCGGTGGGATTTTTGCTGGCGTATGCTATCGGAAGACGGGAGCGGCAGAAAGCGTAAGCCTATGCACGTTTATCCCAAATTTTCTTTCCGGTTGAGATGATACAGAAACAGCCGCCGAGAAGAAAGTACACAAGGGCCGGTTCTCCACGGTATACTTTTACAAAGCCGTATAGGATGAACAACAAGGCAATCAAGTAGAGTACGATGGTTAGAATGGTAGTCAGTTTTTCAAATGGATGATGCATTTGTTCAGCCTCCCGAAAGATTGAAATTTAGCATAGGATTGATAAAGGGCCGCGTAGTTTCATACGCAGCCCTTTTGTAAATTCTGTATCGATTTTATCAGATGTGTTTTATTATTCGGCATCCGTCTTCTTGGTGCCTGTCTTGGAAAGCAGGAACACAACAATCATAACGATGATGATGGTGGCGAAAATACCGAGCATACCTTTACCCATGATTTCAAGGGTAGCCATAACATTATCCCAATTGATATTCATCACAGCACCTCCTTAACCTAACATACCGAGAACCAACTTAATAACGAGACCGCCCGCAACTGCGGAAGCAATCTGACCTGCTACGTTTGCGCCTGCCGCATGCATCAGGATGATGTTACCCGGCTCTTCCTTCTGCGCCATTTTCTGAACCACACGGGAAGCCATCGGGAAGGCGGAAATACCTGCGGCACCAACCATCGGGTTAATCTTGTTCTTGCGGAACAGGTTCATAAACTTTGCAAGCATGACACCGCCGATGGTATCGAAAATAAATGCAACCAGACCGATGACCATGATAAGTAAGGTATCTACCTTTACGAAATCCTCCGCACGCATACTGAAGGAAATG
Organism: Lachnospiraceae bacterium; assembly: GCA_017463035.1. Lineage (GTDB taxonomy): Bacteria > Bacillota > Clostridia > Lachnospirales > Lachnospiraceae > SIG307. The sequence continues at coordinate 1,475 of JAFTPY010000075.1, read as the reverse complement.
GTAAGACCGAGAAGCAGGGTAATTAAGTTTGCAAGATTGTTCTGAGCGGTATCGGACATGGTGCCGAGAACTCCGCACTCACGCAGTAAGTTACCGAACATCAGGAAGCCTACCAGGGAAACGGACTGCGGGGAAATAAAGCCTACCACGAAGGTAACGATAATCGGGAATAAAATACGGGTTACCTTGGAAACGTTCTTCGGATTGTACTCCATATGAATACGGCGTTCCTTCTTGGTGGTGGTCAGCTTAATAACCGCCGGTTGGATAATCGGAACCAATGCCATGTAGGAGTAAGCCGCAACGGCGATTGCACCTACATACTTGGACTTTAATACCTGAGATACCAAAATCGCGGTCGGACCGTCCGCCGCACCGATGATACCGATGGAAGCAGCGTCCTTTAAGTCGAAACCGAAAATTGCCGCAAGGGTAATTGCAAAGAAAATACCGAACTGCGCCGCACCGCCGAATAAGAACATGGACGGGTTGGACAGGAGCGGTCCGAAGTCGATCATGGCTCCGATACCGATAAACAGAAGAATCGGCATTGCTTCGGAAGCGTGAATACCTACTTCGAATAACCATTCGATGATACCCGCTGCTTCAACGCCTTCGATGGTCTGGTCCAATACAGACGTGAACGGGAAGTTCACAAGAATCGCACCGAAGCCCATCGGAACTAAAAGGGACGGCTCGTATTCCTTTTTGATACCCAGCCAGATGAGCAGGGCACCGATTACGTACATGACACACTGCTGCCAGGTGACATTCAGAATGCCTTCAATTAAGAAATCCATAGTTTCTCTCCTTTGAGTAAGATTGTAGAGTAGCGCAAAAAGAAAAGACCTCTATTACAACCAAACGAATGTTGTAACAAAAGTCTTGCCATTTCAATTCCGAGCGGATTATTTCTAATCGTTTTGACGCAACGGAATGCACAAAAGTGCCGGCTACTCCCTGTTGAGTACCTTAACAGATATATTATACCTTAGATTTGTCAAAAAAGCTAGTACTTTTTGTGTAAAGGGGGTGTTAAGAAAAGGGGGCGGGACAAAAGAGAGAAAATGATTTGACTTGTATTAAAAATGTGAATGCAATATGATGAAAAGGTGGAAAAATCGACCATGAATATGTTATACTATACACAGGAGGTAGACGCCATGGCAAAGAGAACACTGAGTAAAGAGGCAAGATTCGAAAGATTGTTTAAAGTGTGGGAGTATTTAAGAAAGAATAACGATAGCCAACATCAAACGTCACAGGCAAAGTTGCGGGAAGACGAGGAGATAAAAGAATATATCGGAGGGAAGCAGGCATTCAATCGTTTGATTAAAGATATGGCGAATGCAATGAATACGGATGAGCACGGAGTGTACAAAAGGGAAGAAGAGTGGAAAATCTATTTTAACGATTTGAAGAAATATTACGGAGATGAAGCAGCCGATGATGCAATAGATTAAAACGGAGAAGAC
>JAFTPY010000074.1 GCA_017463035.1 Lachnospiraceae bacterium | reverse complement strand
CGTGTCAATATCCGTACGCTTTAAGTTGGCGTAATCGCCGTCAATGCTGTCCACTACATAATAATAAGTTTCCATTGTATTCTAATCTCCCTTTTCACCTTAAACTGCTTGCTTCGTTCTTTAAAATTTATCCAACAGTTCCTTCCGCTTCGTTTCAAACTCCGATGCAGTAATCAATCTCTGCTCATATAAAGAATTCAGCTTCTTTAACTTCACTTCGATATCCTCACCCGAAGACTCCTCCCTTTGACTGCTTCCGGCATAATTTAGATTATATTCTGCATTCTCATCCGACTCATCAATAATAATCTCATGAGTCGCGACTCCCTTCTCGGAAAACCCGTTCCAATAATTCATCACGGTAATCAAGCCCGCCACTCCGGTCCATATAATACCGATAGGACCGGCCATCGGTATCACAAACACACAACCGATAATACAAAAAATAATTCCCACAATAAATCCTGCTTTTGACTGGGTCTTTCCCGGCTTTACTTTAATTCTTTTCTGTGACATAACTCTCCTCCCTACTTTTTAAAGGATGCCATACGCTCCGGAAAGGTCTTTTCCACATAGGCATGCTCCCTCGTACCAACAAAGTTCTCACCCTCAAAATCCAACTCAATGATATACGGCATCCAGTCCACAATCCGCAGAAAATCGTCGCAATCAAAGGACGGATTATAATAATTCAGGACGGAACTCAGCGCCGTCCCGTGCGTACCGATGACGATATTCTTTCCCTCGTTTGCCGCTAAAATCTCTTTTAGTGCCTCTATATTCCGCTCCTGCACCATACCGATGGACTCTCCGCCCTCTTCATGGAAGGAAAAATCTGCCCAACGCATTTTCAGAACATTTCCCGAAGTGTTTCCTTCGTTGCCCTTTTCCCGCTCCCGTAGCCTCTCATCCGTATAAATCTCCTTTTCAAAAAAGGCCGCTGCCTCCTCGATGGTGGTCATACTTCTGACGTACGGGCTGCAATAAAACACGTCGATTTCTTTCTCTTTTAATGTTTCAAGCACAATCTTTCTATCTGCAAGTCCCTCCGCGGTCAGCGGTCTGGTGCGGTCGTCCTCATGTGCATGCACCGGCTCCGCATGACGGACAAAATATACTTTGGTCATAAGCTCCCCCTGATTTATTTATGCTATTTTCTTTCTGTTTTATATTCGTCCAGCAATTCCTCTGCCAAATACATATCGCTCATACAATGCATGTCGGACACGCCATTCTTAACCAATCGATACACCTGAGAACAGTAAAAGAACCGCAACGCTTCGTCCAGTGTAATTTCAGCCAGCTTTGCAAAAGTGCCGACCACTCTGGTATACTTCATTTGTAACAACGTCGGACTGGCATTCATAACCGTTCTCCTCTCTCGAACATCAGACACGCATCGATTATTTTCTGCGAGCGAAATGCAATCTGCATATTCGGCTTTTCATAACGAAGTCTCTTAATCGCTTCCGTTTTATCAATCAAACCTTCAAAAAACAATTCTACCGTATTAAACACCTTGTCATTAGCTACACCGCCCATAACTACATCGTAATCCGAAGTATCTGTTCCTCGTCTGCACTTCAAAACAAAATCCAACCATTCGTCCGAATAGGAATCAAACTTCAATACCTTGTATTCCGCCAGCTTATCTTCAGAAAACCGATACACGGAAACAACTGCCCCCTGCCCCTTATCCGTAAACCTCTTGCACCATTTTTCAGCTTGTTCCCGTAATGGTGTTGTATAAAATCCCGGTCCGAAATCTACATTTCTTCTGGAATGTGTCACATCCGGTTTAACAACCTCTGTATATGACCCATGATAAAGAATCATACCTCCACGCCCCTCTCCTTCATCAAACCTACAATGTCATCCACAATGTACTCTTTCCCCTGTGTGTGAAGCACATCATAACACGGAACGATATACCCGTTTAAGATATCACTTTTTACCGTCAAAGCCTCGTATACCTTCTCTGCTTCGACACCTAAATATAGCGCAATATTCTCTATACAAAAAATAGCAAAATCCAATTCTTTTTCTGTTTGAATCGAAGCCTTTCCTCTTTCTTTCATTGAAATCCTCTCTATCCCGGCAAACCTTCCGAATATTCGCTCACAGTTTCATTAATAATTCTAACACCGCCGTTTTCTAATGTCAACATTTGCCCCCAAGGAACGCTTAACTTCCTATTCCGTATATCATCAAACGCCCATCTGCTCCTGCAATAAAACAGGACTTACCACAATTTCCATTGTAGCAAGCCCTTTCCTTTCGATTCTTTTTAACAATTTTTCTTTACCCATGCAATCACATAATCCGCCACATCTTCCACCCTTTTCCCGCTAATGTCAAAGGTCTCAAATACTGTATCCCCGTGCCGGTCATGGGTCTTAAAATACTCGTTATAGTCCACCGAACTCTGAATCCAGTTTTCATCGGTAATTCTCCGCCCCTCTTTCATCCGCTTTCTGAGAAGTTCCTCCTCGCAGGTAAGAGCAAGACATTTGATATCCGGAAAGAACCGTCTGCAATACACCTGATGCACTTTATCCAGATTTCCCGCCATAGTCCAGAGCACCGGTCGCCCGCTCTGCATAATATTCATAGAAATCTGCTCTATCAATTCTAACCAATCTTTATGATCCTCTTCCGTCTGTGGATTCAAACGACAATAAAAGATATCCGCATCCAGTACCACAAAATCAACCTTTTTCTGCTGAATCATCTGAGCCGTGGTTGTCTTTCCCACACCGCTGCACCCGGTTAAGATAAAGAGCGGCAGAGACACCATCTCCCAGGTATGTCCGCACTTCGGACACTTTACCGTAGTTCCTTCAACAATCTTATCCCAGTTATAATTTCCGCATTTGATACATATTCCAATCATTTGTTATCCTCCAAAATCTTCTCTACTGTTTTTCTGTTTTTCTCTCCGGTGGTCCATACAGCCGCCCAAACCCGTTCTGCTCCCATCTGACGGTACAGTTCCAAACGATGTCTGCCGTCATCCACCTGAAACTTCCCGTAGACATACTCCACGATAAGAGGCGGCGCATCCCAGCCCTCTGCAAGACTTTCTTTCATCCGGTCCACCACATGAAAGAAATACTGAATATCATTTTCCGCATGCAAATACTCCGGTGCACCGGACTTCACATCCGCCAGCAAAGAAATCGGTATCTCTCGCAGTCCGAAGTAATGCCGCTCCTCCAACAAAAGTCCGTCCGCAAGAGCAAGATTCTTCCCGTCTGCCCGTAAAAAATCCTGCATCCAGGCATCTATTCTTCCTTCATTGTCGTACTGTTTTGCCAAGGATAAGGTTCCGTATATCATGCTTATATTCTCCTTCTTTCGGTTGCTTTCTCCGGGATTTTATCTCCCTCTGCCGGCTACGACTTTCTATCAATTTACTTTCTGTTCCGCTGCCGTACCACTTCATACATCATAATTGACGCGGCACAGCTCACATTAAAGGAAGATGCCGTACTTGACTCTGCCATAGGTATCGTACAAAGCTCGTCGCACAATTCTTTGTAGGCATAACTCAACCCCTTTGTTTCATTTCCGATAAAAAGTAATAACGGTGACTTCAAATCCAGCTCATAAATTGCCTTCTGTTGATGGGCTGTAGAACCGTACATCCGAAACTCCCCGTACTTTCCTTTTAACTCACGCACCAGTTTCTCAAATACATCTGTTTCCGCAATCCGCAGCACCGGCAGAGCGAAGAAAGAACCCATGGACGCTGCCACCTCCTCCGGGTCATACAAATCCACCCCATGCCCGGTAAGAATCAAAGCATCCACGCCCAGGGCGTCGCAGGAACGTATCATCGTTCCGAGATTTCCTTTGTTTGACGGGCGGTCAAATAATACCAGAAAGGGATTGTCCGAAAGCTGCAACCGCTCCGGTACAAGCTCTCGCATTTCCACAATTGCCATCAGTTCCGATGTATCTTCTTTCCCGCTAAGCTCCCTCATCAGTTCTTCGGAAAAGCAAAAATTTTCCTTTGTTTTTACCGTAGCAAGCAAATCTTTCGCCCAATCGGAAAGTGCTCCTTCTCCGCAGAAAAAGGACTTTACCTGCCATCCGTTTTTTATCGCTTCGTTTATGTTCCGAACCCCTTCCACCACAAACTCGCCGTAACGGTTTCTCTTGGTCCGGTTTGTCTTTAATACCTGAATATGCTGAAATATGTTATTTCTTACCGTAATCCTTGTCATTTTGTGATACCGCCTTTTGTCGCTTCTTACGGCATACACGCCTTTTTAGCATCCCCGCCGTACAAAATATGGCACAAAAGGACTGCAAGTCCTTCTGCGCCACACTATTCTATCACATAATGACTTTCGGATTTATCCCGACTTTACTTTAAAACAAACTCGGTATACGGTGCATACTTCTTTACAAAATCATCGTAATCGCTTTTCTTTGTGGTCCACATAATGACCGGGAAATAGGTAACTCCCTCCCGTACCAATGCCTCAAACAGCGGATTATTACAGTTAATCTCAAACACTCCGTCCGCATACCCCACAATCACCGGCGGTAGGATTTGATTTGCCCTAATTTTTTCCCTCCAGGCATTTACCTTGTCTTCAAACACCACCGGATGCACCTGCCACTTGATGCCCTCTTCCGGTCCACTGCTCCGTACAAACATACTAAGCGGCATAGCAAGGGGGCCTAAGTAATACCGGTCTTCCAGATACAAACCGTCCGAAAACGCCTTATTCTTCCGTTCGAATAAAAGATAGGTATGAATCCACTCTTCCAGAAGTCCATTATCGTTATATTCCTTGGCGGATTGTACGCCCGGTGTAAACTTAAGCGCATCCCGACCTTGTTTCTCGTACACAATCTTTTTCACGGTCTCTCTGGAAAGAGCATATTCCTTTGCCAGCTCCTCCACCGACACACCGTATAAATACTTATTCTGCAGCATTCGGTTCCGTTTTCTGTAATACTGCTTCTGTCCGGAGACCTCGCCCCAAGTCTTTTCCTTTTCTTCCGCCAGAGGTACATATAGGAGGTTACCACCGGCATACTTCTGGATTTCTTTAAAAAGCTCCGGCGGAAGTACTTCTTTGGCGTTTAAATAATTCATTCTATATCACTTCTTTCCGTTTATTAAATACTGAAACAGTGCTTAATCTCCCCACATTATTGTCAACGTAACAACGCAAGTGCATCCTCAAAGGAAACACACTCCGCATATCTTCCCTTCCACATAAACTCATTATAATACCGATAGGTCTGCTCCGCCGTCATAAAGGCATTGTCAAAGGTGCTGTTGGTATGCTCCGGTACAATCATCCGAAATCCGTGTTCAAACCCACATTTCACAGTAACGTCCATACAATAGTCCGTTTGCAAACCTACTGCTATAATTGTGTTTTCGCCTTTGTCTTTCAAATACGCAAGCAATCCCGATTCCTTAAACGGACTGTTTACGAACTTATCAAAAATCCGCTCACCCTCCTGTGGCGCAAATCCTTCGTAAATCTCAAAGCCTTCCGTACCCTTTGTCAGTTCGGCTCCCATGCCATCATCGTGACGGATATAAATCACTTCGACACCGCATTCTCTGGCTTTCGCAATCAATGTCTTGATACAATTTTCAAACAACTCGAACTGATATAGTTTTTCGTTTGTAATTAACGTCTGTGTATCTACTACTAATAGTACCATATGCTACTCCCTTATCCTTCAAAACTTTCTCTCGCCTTTTCCGTTGTCTGTCTGCGCTTCTCCAACGTCTTCTCAAACACGTCATCCGCTACCACCGGAAACTGTTCCTGTATTACCTTTGTTCCTTCCTCCGTAATACCGCCCTTTGTTGCCACTCTGGAAATTACGTCTTCAAAGGAATACTCTTTCTCTAGCATCAGCGTTCCGGTTCCCTCCATCGTATGCAATACCATCCGGGCAATCTGACTTTCCGAAAGGCTCGTGTGCTTCTTTGCGGACTCACAAAGTTCCTGAAAAATTGCCGCTATAAATCCCGGCATACAACTTACCAGTTCGGAACCCATTCCCATCTCATGCTCCGGAAGTTCAATCACCATACCCATGCAGGAAAGTAACCCGGTCAAACACTCCTTATCTGCGTCTGTCACCTGTTCGTTATAACATACCAGTGTCTGTGACTGATTTACCTCCGCTGTTACACTGGGGATTGCTTTCGCAATTTTTCCTTTGCAAATCTGCTCTATCTGTTCGAACATAATACTGCCGTTTAAGGAAACAAGTAAAGAATCCTCTTTTATGTGTTCCTTGATTTCCAACAGAATATCCTTCATATCCACCGGACGAACGCACAAAAATACAATATCCGCTTCTTTCGTCGCTTCCCGATTACTTTCACATACCGTGCACTTGTCCTTCAAATGTACAATTTTTTCAAAGGTTCGATTTGCTACCAATAAATCCTTTGCCGAAACACACTGACTATCCATAAATTTTTCAACCAGCATCCGCCCCATACTACCGTAACCGATAATTCCAATTTTCCTATCCATACTCTCCTTATATCCCCTTAGTCTTCATCTCTTTTTCCCTTACAGCATACGAATCAAAGCTAATACCAGCAAATGCACCGGATAAAACCAATAATACACATTCTTTATCACCTTGTTATACGGTCCCTGCTTTCCGCGATATAACCAAATCGGAATGAGGGCAAACAAAGCAAATGCCTGGCGCACGATAGTCACCTCGTGTCCAAATACATTCACATCATAATAAAAACCGCTCAAAATCTCCACATTGATATAGTACAGGCATACCAACTGTCCCACAAACTGCCACCACTTCCGGCCCCGGAAAAAATAGAATACAAGCACCGTCAATACACCGGCATAATGATAGTCCACAAAAGTCACCAGCCCCAACACAAATGCCAGGCATACGGTACCGATGCCGGTTACAATCCGAAGCCACAGCTTGCCCTTTTTCCGCGCCAGTTCATTGAGCCAAATCAAGAACACGCCGATTAAAAAAGTCCACAATACATTCTGATGGAACGGATAAAACAGACGACTTCCCGCCACCAAATCAAACGGTATCTCGGAAATAATCGCAAATACAAACAACCGGCCCACATACTTTTTTAAAGAGCGGGTGTGAAAGTACCCTTCCACAATCATAAATGCGAATATCGGGAACGCAATCCGTCCGATACAGGTCAACCAGTCGTTTCCCGATATCACCGTTGCCCAAAGATGGTCACACAGCATCAATACCATGGCCAGAATATGTAGTGTCATGGATGAAATCTCTAACTTTAACTTTCGCACCATAGTTGGCTCCTCCGTTCTCCCCGGCATATATCCGGTAAGTATTTTCTGCTTTCTAAGGCATTTCCTTCATAAGAAAAATCCTTCGTTCAATCTCCCGAATGACCTTATCAGAGACTTCGTTCCACTTAATTTCCCTGTGCTGCCGCCCCGATTTCTACATCTGCCTTGATTTCCTTTGCCCTCTCATGCCACGTTCCGAGATGTCTGCCATCCCAGGACCAGTAATTACAATCCACACTGGTACAAACTGCCGCCACTTTCTTATAGATTTCTTCCGGGGTTAAAGAAGTATCCAGTAACGCCTCATCCTTAAGAACATTTCGGATACGGCACAGAAGAACGACTTCATCTTGCTTCCCTGTCGTAATTTCTTTGTCCACTTCAAGTTCAAAGGTAAGCGGACTGCTACACAGAACAGGAACCGGAAGCACCGCACCTTCTTCCCACTCTACCGTAACATCCATTTTATCGGCATCCCGCCCGTCTGCCGTTCCGAAATAATCAGCCAAAGGCAAGTTACTCTCAACCACCAAATCTGCGGAAAATACTTTATTCCGACGAATGTTTTCCAAGGTTCTCTTACTTCCGCCAATGGCACAAATCACACCGAGCTGATCAAACCAACAATAGCTGAACCAGCAAAACAGGCCGAAATCCGGCGTTCCGTCCTCATTCTTCGTGCCATAAACAAAAAGTGTCTGCGGACAAATATCATTCGTTACAGGTACTGATACTTTTTTCATTGTATTAATCCTCCTTTTCAAGATTTTCAAGTACACGTTGCAAATAGGCTTCAAACTGACGAATTTCCGACTCGGTAAAACCGATGTAATATCGCTCATTCATTTGCTGTGAAACCAAATCATAATCATGTTGCAGGGCCTTTGCCTTATCGGTAAGCGCAATCAATCTGCTCCGCCGGTCGGCAGGGTCCGGTTTTCTGACAATCAGACCGGAATTCTCCATACGGTCAAGCATAGAAGTCAGCGTTGTATTCGCAAGACTCGTTTTGGCGGATAAACTACTGATACTAATATCTTCATGCTGCCACAGCACATACAAAATCCGCCCTTGCGCACCGTTAAACGCATCTATCCCTGATGCTGCCAGCATACGGTCAAAAATCCGGGTTCCCGCCTGTTTGATTCGGGAAATTAAATATCCGCCTTTCGTTTCCACGTGTCCATCTCCTTTCTATATAGGATATTACTATATAGTAATAAATTTGTCAAGTTTTTTTTCAGCTACAAAAACCACCACTTATCATCTTACTCACGAAACAAAAATCCCGTCTCCATTCCAAGTAAATGAAGACGGGTTCTCAAAACACGTTATTATCTTTTTCCTAGTACCGAATCACATAATAAATCACGTACACCCAGTTCAGCAATCCGTGAAAAATCGCCCATCCGATGGACTGCCACTTTGTATAAGACAGAACCACCGCCAGTGCCACACCCACTGCTGCACCGATATCGATTCCTTTCTCGGTGGTTTTTTCAATGACAATCTTCGAATCCCTATGGGTATGTGATTCGCTTCCGTAAATTAATTCCTCCACCGGAACATCAAACACCTCTGCAATCGCAGATAAGGTCTCCACGTCCGGCTGGGTCTTACCCTGCTCCCAGTTGGACACCGCCTGCCTCGTCACATGTAAGTTCTCTGCCAATTGTTCCTGGGTCATTCCCTTCTCTGAACGATTCTTTTTAATATTCTTTCCAATCACGCTCATACTCACTCCTCCTCGTTTTGCTTTTGCAGTTCCTACTATACGCCATCAAGGGCAAATAGTCACGCAACGAATCGTTGCGTTTCGCAACCGCTACAAAACCTTCATCAAAAGCCCGATTAACCCACAAACAGCCACCGCAACTGCCGCACTTCCGAGCACCAAAAGAACCTTCTGATACGGACGTTTGCCGATTTCCCGTTGCTTCTGAATCTCATCCAGGCGTTTGCCTTCGGTAAATGCCACAATTTCCTTGTAGGACTGGATATCATTGTCCTTTTTTACCTTTTCCACCTTCAGTGCAAAATACATGGTTACCGCAAAGATAATTCCCCACGGAATATAGCCCCAATTTCCCAGCCACTGTACCAACGGAACTACCGATACCAGCATTACAACAAACAACACGGTAAGAATTGTCCCGTAGTGATTCAACTTTGTTACTTCCTCTTTTTTGATTTCCTCTTTCATTCTGTCAATATCTCCTTTGATTAGTTTGTCAAGTGAGATATGAAAGACTTCGCTCAGCAGTACCAAACTATTCACGTCCGGATAGCTTTTATCGTTTTCCCAATTGGAAATGGTTTGTCTGGAAACATACACCCGTTCCGCCAATTCCTCCTGAGATAAGTTTGCCTCCTGACGACAGTTCTTAATTTGTTTTCCGAGTTCCATCCCGTCACCTCCTTGCACTCACATACTAATCAAAAAATCAAATTCCGGCTATCAAAAAGCGTTGACATGGGGCGTTTTTGCCGTGTCAAAAGGTTTTGACATAGCGAAAAACCGCCTATTTCCTTAGATTTTCAGAAGTTTCACAATCTGCTGCTCCTTCACGTCAGGCAGCACTTCTTTTACCCGATCCACCATCTTCTGCTGAGATATCGCAGGTTTTGTCGAATACCCCGAAGCAATAAAATCGTATCCGAAGTAATGTTCCGGTGTCGTATACTGCGCAATTCCCCAACCGTAAGGCTTCCCCAATTTATCCTTCGCATAAACAAAATCCGCGACACAAACATAGCTCTGCATTTGAAGCCGTGTCATAATGGTATCAAAGCCTTTGTTGCCACCCTTGCAGTAATTACGAATCTTTTTCAGCTCCTTTGACAGAATCACTCCATGCTCCGCAATCGTATCATACAAATCCTTGTCCTTATAAAACGCCAGTCCGTCCTCATAGCGTGCATCAAAATCATATCCATCCCTACGATAATTTACAAAATCGGGAATCCATTCTTTGCTGACAAATCCCGCTTTCCCATTAAAGAACTTCCCGTAAATGCACCTGCCGCTTTTCGCCACCGGCCCTTTCCATTTCCAAGGTCCCTCCTTGTCGGTAAACCAAAGCTCCGGCGGACACATCTCCTCCACGGAATAGCCCGGTACCCCGTTCTTAAAAAACGGTAGAAAACCGTATTCCTCTACCTTATTTAGCAAATCTTCCGCATTGTAAATCATATGTCACACCCTCATATCATAAAACAATTCTCAACAGTTCCTCAAAACTATCTGCTACAGCGCCCGCATAAGAAACATTTCTACTGTTTAACAAAATCTGCTTCATTCCAAGCTTCTTCGCCGCCTCTAAATTGTTCCGTCTGTCATCCACATAAAAACAATCCTCCGGCCTTACCCCTAACTTTTCAGCAGTAAGCAAGAAAATACGCTCATCCGGCTTCCTGATTTTCAAATCGCCGCTGATACTGATGACATCAAAGTATTGGTTCAACTCAAACTTTTCCCGAATATACTTGCTCCATCCGGATGAATCGTTTGAAATAATCGCCAACTTATATTTGCCTTTTACCGCATGAATAAACTCTAAGAAACCATCATTTAACTCTATGGTATCCAAATATTCCTTCTCAATCTGTTCCAAATCACCTTGAAATCCGAGACCTTCCCACACCTCAAGAGAGGTCAGTTCTCCCATATCCGCTTTATACCAAAGCGTGTTAATTTCTTCCGCGGCAAGCTCCGGAAACGACTTCTGTACATAAGGCGCAAAGTCATCCCCTGTCTGCTTCACGATAACACCGTACATATCTAATAAAATAGCTTTCATCATTTATTGTTCCTTCCCTACATCTCAAAAACTTTCTCATTCGCATGGGCATAATAAATCCTTTTAGGCTTCCGACTCAAAATCCGCTCCCAATCTTTTTTCAACTTCTCGTTTTCCTCATATGCCCCAAGGTACTCCATCGGAT
>JAFTPY010000073.1 GCA_017463035.1 Lachnospiraceae bacterium | reverse complement strand
TTTTCTAGGAAGGGTTACAAATGATTCTTTGCCGTATCTTCTCTGGCATGTATTACTTTTGACCGCCTGTTCCGCTGTGTTCTACGGAATAGAGGCGGCAGTGAGTCATTATCTCCGTATACAACGGGAAAGCGCGGTAGCGATACGCGGAGCGGCTATCAATGAACTATATGAGAAGAAGTTAAATCAGGAATTAAGAATGAAAAACTATCTTGCGGAGCGAAATGCACGTATGGAAGAACGGGAAAATATCAGCCGTAACATTCACAACAGTGTGGGGCATACCATTACGGCGGCAGTGATGACGCTGGATGCGGCGGAGATGCTGGTGGATGTGGATTCGGAAAAAGCAAAGGAACGCATGATTACGGCAAAGGAGCGTATGAAGGAGGGGTTAGGTGCCATTCGATGTGCGGTACGGGTGCTGGATAAAGAAAACCAGAGTGTACAAGTAGAGGATTTTTTACGGGAATTGTCGGCGGTGACGGAAAACTTTATGATGGACACAGAGCTTGACGTAAAAACAGATGTGAATGTATCGATAGGAATGCCGGATATTCCGAGTGTTCACACGGAGTTTTTAACGGGAGCGGTGCAAGAGCTTTTAACAAACGGTGTGAAGCACGGAAAGGCAAACCGTTTTCTGCTTTCCGTCCGGGCGGACAGTGCTCATTTGCAGGTGGCGGTACGGGATAACGGAACGGGAGATTTTTCGGAGGAAAATAAGGAAGCAAAGATAAAAGAAGGGTTCGGTTTGAAAAAGATTGTGTCCTATTTGAAAAAGTGCGGAGGAGACGCAAGATTTACGAATGAAAACGGATTTTGTGCGGTGCTGACGGTGCCGTTAATACGGGAGGAAACGGATGGAGAAGTGTAGGATTCTTTTGGTGGATGATGAGCCGTTACTGCTTGACAGTTTGGAGATTATTTTGTCCATGAACGGCATGGAGATTGTGGGAAAGGCAAAGGACGGAAACGAAGCGTTACGATGTTTGGAAGCAGTCACCTGTGATTTGACATTGGTGGATTTGAATATGAAGGGGATGGGCGGTATTGAGCTGATTGAGAAGCTGCGGGGAAAGTATCCGACGGTAAAGATTCTCGTGCTGACCACCTTTTACGACGATGACAATATTACAAAGGCGATTGCCAACGGAGCAGACGGGTACTTACTTAAAGATAGCGGGAAAGAGGCTATTTTAGGTGCCATTGAACAGATTTTAAGCGGACGGAACGTCATTGACCATAAAGTGATGCTACGGTTGGCGGCACTGATGGGAGCAAAGGAGCCGCAAAAGGAAGCACAAAGGGATGAGCTTGCACCGGATATGACGGAGAGGGAAAAGGAGATTTGCACCCTATTGGCAGAGGGGCTTACGAATCGTCAGATTGCGGAACGGCTTTATATTTCGGAAGGTACGGTAAAAAATTACATTTCTTCCATTTACGATAAAACAGGGATTCATGATAGAGCAAAGCTGATTGTAGCTATGAAAGGCTAGAAAGATTGAAGGTTGCCATGAGGCATAGGACAGGAGTGGGCTATAGTACATAGCGGAAGTCATAGGAATTTGATAACAGAATATGACCACAGTCATAGTGAACTTGGGACTGTGGTTACTTTTTATCGAGAGCTTCGGTTGCTATACTAAGGGCAACAAAGGAGGTTGTGAGCATGAGACAGAAATTGTCCGCAATGAATTACATACGGAATAACAAGCGGCGTGCGGCGGTACTGATTGTCAGTCTGGCACTGTACTTGCTGATTGTGTATCTGACCCAGTTTATCCTTTCTTCCGGTACGGAGAGCTTCAAAAAGATACTGGTAGAGGATACCAAGAAAATGCAGTTGGTGGGACTACCGGATAGTACCTTTAACATAGACCGGGAGGCTTATGAATCGGTGGAAGCTGTAAGGGAGGCTTATGCCGATGCAATAGAGCTCTTAATGGAACGTTTACGGGAACAGCCGGGAGTGAAGACGGTACAGAAAACACAACAGATGGGAGTCACCATTTATGCGTTAATCGGACAGTACAGCTTTTCGTTTCCGTTGGGAGATGAGGCATTTCTAAAAGCCTATATGGAGCATATGGGAGCTACCTTGAAGGAAGGAGAGCTACCGGACGCGCCGGGAGAAATTATTCTTGCGGACGGGATTATGAAAAATGCGGGACTGACCCTGGGACAGAAGCTTTCCGATGAGGATTTTCAAATTGTGGGAGTTGCGGAAAGTGACTCCTATTTCGGGGGAGGTATTACTGTACCGGAAAAGGACTATGCCGAAAGAGTGTGCGTATTATCCGACGGAAGCATCGAGGATATGGGAGCGTTGCTTCATGATATGGGCTATGAATTTTCCGACAGTGAAGCGCAGATATACGATTATAAGGCAGGAAACGCAGACTATGAGGATGTTTTCGCTGAGGTGGAGACACCGGCAAATCTGGTGTTTAAGGGAGTGATGATTGTCATGGCAATCATGTTGCTTATGGTATACACCACCGTACTGCGTGACCGCCACGGGGAATGGTGCCTGTACTGTTCCATAGGGTATAGCAGAAAGACGATTTACTTTTCTATTTTAAGGGAAATGCTGTTTTACTCTGCGGTGGCGGTGGCTGCCGGTACGGGATTGACAATCATCGGCATGGTAACGGTGGATGCGTTGTTGATTGCACCTATGGGATT
This sequence comes from Lachnospiraceae bacterium, assembly GCA_017463035.1. Taxonomy (GTDB): domain Bacteria; phylum Bacillota; class Clostridia; order Lachnospirales; family Lachnospiraceae; genus SIG307. The sequence goes on along the minus strand of JAFTPY010000073.1, from coordinate 902 downwards.
GGCTTGTAACTATCTGGATTTCTCGGTCATGGGTGAAATTGTGTGCGGATATGCTGTTGTGTTTGCGTTGCTACAGATTCCGATTCGGCTTGCGTTACACAAAATTCGCACGGTAGATGCCATGGAGGATGAGTTGTACTGAGCGGATGGGAAACTCGAAAGGCAGTTATCCGGGATTCCTGAGAAGAAAACAGGGAGAGAGCAGAATGAAAGGAGGACGTGTATGTTTGAAATAAAAAATATAACAATGATTTATGATATGGAGAAGGAAGAGAAGGTATATGCGTTGGGGGGCTTTGATTTGAAGCTGCCGGATAAGGGACTTGTAGGTATTATCGGACCTTCCGGTTCCGGAAAATCCACGCTGATGTACTGTCTTTCTACGTTAAAAACCCCGACAGCGGGAGAGATTTTTTATAACGGGAAAAGTCTTACCGGCCTTAAAGAACAGGACAGAGAAACGCTTCGCCGGGATGAGTTCGGCTTTGTTTTTCAGCGGCATTTCTTGGTGCCGTATATGAATTCCCTTGCCAATGTGACCGTGGCAGCAAATGCTAAGGGAGAAGCGGTTAGAAAACGTGCAGAGAGCTTGCTTAAGAGTCTCGGTCTCGGAGAAAAGGAACTGAAGAAGCGTCCGGGAAAGCTTTCCGGCGGACAAAGACAGCGTGTGGCAATTGCCAGAGCCATGATGAACAGACCGAAGGTGTTGTTTGCTGATGAGCCGACGGCGGCCTTAGATCATGAGAACGCTTTTGCTGTAATGGATATCTTAAAGGAGTATGCAAAAGAGAATCTGGTGCTTGTCATTACCCATGACCATTCCATTTTAAAGGATGCTGATATGCAGGTCGAGATGTGGGACGGTATGATCAGTTCCGTGAAGGAAGGCGGTGTGTGATGAA